>CAZDQC010000015.1:0-45473 GCA_964507245.1 uncultured Rhodospirillaceae bacterium | reverse complement strand
CGGGTCCGGGCTGTTAAATCTCACAATGGATGCCCGGGCTGCGACTTGCGGGCGACGGGCCTATGGTGGACAAAAATGAATGGAGCAGACCTAAAGGGCGCGGATCTGCGCGGCGCCACACTTTGGTGGACGGAACTGCGTGATGCCGACTTGCGCGGGGCGAATTTTGCCCGGGCCAATTTGTGGTGGACCGATTTGCGCGGCGCGAAAATGCACGATGCGAATATGGACAACACGTCCTTGGGTCGGGCAGATCTTCGGACAGTGGTTGGCCCTGGCATGCAGTTCAAAATGGCGGATTTAAGCGGCACAATTTTGAGCGGCGGTAGTTTTCCCGGCGCCTCGTTTTACCGGGCACATATGCTTCAGGCGATCATTTTGAAGACCGACTTGCGCGGCGCCGACATGTCAGAAGCCAACCTCCATGGCGTGGATATGAGCGGGACAAATTTGGCCGGCTCGAAACTGGTAGGAACAAGCCTGACCAGCACCATTTTGGTCGAGGTTGACCTTTCCAGTGCCAATCTGCAAGCCGCTCGCCTCGCGGATGCAAAACTGGCCGGGGCCAACCTGCAGGGAGCTGACCTTCGGAAAGCCGATTTGCCCTTTACCCATTTGATCGGTGCCGATCTACGTGGCGCCAATCTGGACGGCGCCAATATCACCATGGCAAATCTCACGGGAGCCAATCTTACAGGTGCCAATCTTACAAATGTCAGTCTGGATAACGCCGATTTGACTGATGCAGACCTGACCAATGCCATTATACTCCGCACCACACTGATTAAGGCTAAGTTGTGCCGGACCAAACTGTCGACGGGTGTGGATAACACCGGTTGTTAGGAAAATTCTCAAATTGTGGATCTTTGTATTTGCCTAATAGCGTTCACACAAACTTGGACAAGAACAAAAACGTCCCCATGGAATAGCCCGTACTCTATGACAATCTGCCGGTATAGGATAACAAGGACGCGCGGCATCAGTTGGCAGCATAAAAGCCTCATCTGCCGTACCAAGTGATCTAGGCGCCGGATAAAGACCAGCTATTGGCCATCATCGAGAAGGTAATGGTTGAATAGTGATGGCCGAAAATTCAAATTCCGAAGAATTTGTTTTCCGGCCGAGGCAACCCAAGGTTCTCCCTGAGTGTACGACCCTCATAGTCCGTTCGGAAAATTGCTCGCCGTTGCAGTTCCGGGACCACTTGATCGACGAAATCATCTAATCCACCGGGCAGATACGGAAACATGACGTTAAATCCATCACATGCATCGGTTATCAGCCATTCTTCCATCTGGTCGGCAATCATCGTAGGGGTGCCAACCATGGCCAGGCCGGAATAACCTCCCAGTCGCCCCGCCAATTGCCGCACAGTGAGCTTTTCCCGTTTTGCCAGGGCTAAGACACGTTCACGACCGCTTTTCGAGGCGTTGCTTTCGGGAATGTGGGGCAAAGGCCCGTCAGGATCAAAGCCCGATGCATCGTGACCCAGGGCAATGGAGAGAGAAGCGATGCCGCTATCGTAATGTACAAGACTGTCTAGCAAAGCACGTTTTTTCTGTGCCTCTTCCGCTGTTTCCCCCACGACGACAAAGACGCCTGGCAGCACTTTCAAGTGGTCGGGATTGCGACCTAGTTTAATCATGCGGCTCTTGATATCGGCATAAAATTTCTGTCCGGCATCCAGTGTGCTTAGAGCAGCAAATATGGCTTCTGCGGTCTCTGCCGCCAATTGCCTACCCGCTTCCGAAGCGCCGGCTTGTACAATGACCGGCCAGCCCTGAGGGGGCCGGGCAATATTCAGCGGACCACGAACAGAAAGATAATCGCCCTTGTGCCCCAGGATGTGCATTTTTTCCGGATCAAAAAAAGTACCGCTGCTCACATCGCGAATGAAAGCGTCATCCGCAAAACTGTCCCACAGGCCGGTGACTACGTCGACAAATTCGCGAGCTCGCCGGTAACGTTGATTGTGGTCGATTTCTTCATCCATGCCAAAATTCAAGGCTGCATCCGGATTCGAAGTCGTTACAAGATTCCACGCCGCACGACCGCCGGAAATGTGATCCAGAGAGGCGAAGCGCCGCGCGATAGTGTATGGCGGCTCAAACGTCGTCGAGGCTGTGGCAATCAGGCCCAGATGTTCCGTTACCATGGCCAGAGCCGGCAACAGTGTCAGGGGGTCAAACGAAGTCACTGTAGCGCTACGTTTCAAAGCCTCAATTGGCATGTTCAGAACGGCCAGATGGTCGGCCATGAAAAAGGCATCAAACTTCCCCTGCTCTAGTTTCTTGGCAAAACCGAGAATGGCGGGCAGGTTGAAGTTAGCATCCGGGGTACCGCCAGGATAACGCCAAGCTGCGGTGTGGATGCTAACCGGGCGCATAAAGGCACCCAGACGCAATTTTCGGTCAGGTATCATTTTTGGCTTTCGATTTCTTCCTCGACAGCGCCCAGGCGGTCCTTGCCAAAATAGATCTCACCGCCCACATAAAATGTCGGGCTGCCGAAGGTCCCTCGCTCCACAGATGCCGTAGTGTTGTTTAGCAATTCGTCCTTCACAGACTGTTCCTTAATTCCTTCCAGGATTTCGGTACCGTCGAAGCCAGCGTCATCGAGAGACGTCGCGATGAGCTCTGGATCATCCATTTTCAGGCCCTTTTCCCACATGTTCTTGTAAACAGTGTCTACATACTCCAGCAAACGGCCCTCACGTTGTGTAAAAACGGCTCCGCGCATAATCTGCACTGTGTTCACAGGAAAGTGGGGATTGCGTTTGTAGTGAGTGAACCCGTGTTTCTTGACAAAACGCATCATCTCTAGACGACCATATTCGTTCTTGTTTTTAATTCCCTGGAATTGTTCCATTGGTGATTTGTTATTGGTCAGTTTAAAAATTCCTCCAAGCAGAACGGGGACATAGGTACAATCGACGCCCGTGCGTTCGGTGATGCCAGGAATAAGTTTGTGAGAAAAATAGGCGTTGGGGCTGCCAAAATCAAAATGAAATTCAAAGATGCTCACGGCCAGATTTCCTATACGTTTGTTTTTGGATCATCGGTATTACCCATGATATCCTGCCCATGCATCTAAGAGAAACCTCCCTGTGGCGCGACTATCATGCGATGGCCTTCGTGGTCTGGCTGTCAATTGCTCAGATCGTGTCCTGGGGAATTATGTTCTACGGCTTCGCTGTCTTCATCAGACCACTTACGGATGAATTCGGTTGGTCCAAAGCTGAAATAACAGGCGCCTTCACTTTGTGTCTGCTGGTTTCCGGCTTAGCAGCCATCAGTGCGGGCAAAGTTTTGGACCGGTTTGGAGGACGATGGCTAATGACCTCCGCTTCAGCCTTGGGCGTTTTGCTGTTGGTTGCAGCCAGCTTCACCAACTCTTTGGTCACCTATTATGGACTTTGGATAGGCATCGGTCTGATCGCCGCCGCCACCTTCTACCCGTCAGGATTTGCCGTCATCGTAGCCACGCTTGGTAATAGGGCCCGCCAGGGCGTGACGTTGATGACCCTAATTGCCGGGTTCGCTAGCACCATCTTCATCCCCTTGATCAGCCTGTTGATCGAGCAGGTGGGCTGGCGCGACACATTCCAATATCTCGCCCTGATACTGCTGGTTGTCTGCGTGCCAATTCATGCCATAGTATTGCGGGTGGAACGGGTACCTGGCGCTGGCTCCAAGGACCAGCCACGTATCTTCGCCATAGATCTGAGGGCCGGCCCCGTCGCCACCGCCGTGCGCAATCCTGCATTTTGGTGGATCGGCATCTGCATCACTGCCTTTTCCTTCATCATGGCCGGCGTCACCGTTCACATCATACCGCTAATGCAAGAACGGGACTTCGCTATGACGACCATCATTGTCACCACGGCGATGATCGGCCCAATGCAGGTAGCAGGCCGAATCTTTATCACCATCTTCGAGAAATGGGTCGATTTCCGCATGATGGGTTTGATTTCGTGCGGATGCGTCCTGACCAGCTTCGCCTTACTTAGCTTTGCCTACCCTAACAACAACCTGAACTACATCTTCCCGCTATTTTATGGCGCGTCCCAGGGCATCATTACCATCGTGCGCGCCTTGGCTGTACCCGAGTTAATAGGACCAGAAGCCTATGGCGCCCTGAATGGCCTATTGGGTTTTGCGTCCACCATGTCTCTGGCCGCGGCCCCAGTTTTGATCAGCTGGATCTGGCTTGTCAGCGACAGTTACACGGCACCTTTGCTAACTTTGTCAATCATCGGCGTGATTTGCTTGTTGAGTTTCATTATGGCTGTGCGCCGCTGATCGGCAAATAATCGTAAAGAAAAATCAGGACGCCTTTTGCTACTGTACCGAATTTATGTGTCGCATTGCCGCCCGCGCCGCCACCAAGGCCACGAATTTGGAGTTAAATAAGCTGCGATACTTCGCCGGTGGTTCGAAGACATGAATAGATTCGGCGCCTGCAAGTCGAAAGCGATTGATCTATCCTTTTTGATAAGGCCTAACCGCTACTGTGAATTCGATCCAGCATATCCATGTGATAAGGCGCTTGCGTCACAATGTCCGAGATGCTTTTTGCGCGGTCCTCAAAAACCGCTCTCGCGAAATTCAGATCCTGCATGGATTCGATCGGCAAAGGATGGGGCGGCAAATGGTCCATGCCGGCTAGGATGTAATTGTAGCTTACGGAGCTGAAGGCCGGAACGTCTGAGGTATAATCTAGATCGTTCTCGGTTGGCAGCCGCGCCTGCCATAGTTCTAATTTATCCGTCAGACTGTCAGGAATGGCCGGATGATCGTGGCACAGACGCCAATACTCAGTATCCGTACGATCGGTCAAACAATAGTGCATGGTGATAAAGTCCCGGATCTCATCATAGAATGACGCCATATGCCGGTTATAGCGTTTGGCGAATGTAGCCATGGTCGACTTAGTCGGGAAGTAGTCGCGCAACATGACTAGGCCCAATTCGACCAGGTAGATACCTGTGGATTCCAGCGGCTCGATAAAGCCTCCCGACAGACCCAAGGACACCACATTCTTCACCCAGGCTCGTTCCGAGCGGCCGATGCGCATGGGAATGTGATTAGCCTCCAGCCCTTCGTTGGCCGGACCGACATAATCTCGCAGGGTTTGTTCTGCTCCGTCCTTGTCCATATGTGCTGAGGAATAGACATGGCCCACGCCTGTTCGCCTATAGAGGGGAATGTTCCAAATCCACCCGGCATCCTGGGCGCTGCAGGTGGTGTAAGGGCGAATGTCCCGCTGGTCCTCAGGATTTGGAACCCGCATGGCAACCGCGCTGTCATTGAACAGAGCGTCGTTGAAGGACCGAAAGGGCTCGCCCAAGGCATTGCCCAGTAGCAACGAGCGGAAGCCGGTGCAATCAATAAACAAATCACCGTCGATATCGCCATGTTCCCGGGTGCTGACGTGAGTAATATTACCGTTCTCATTTTGGCTGGTATTAGTCACCAGGTCGATCACATGGATAACGCCGCGTTCTTTGGCCCGATCTCGCAGATATCGTCCCAGCTTGATCGTATCTATATGATAAGCATAGTTGACAAGCCCGTCATAAGGCTGATCCTCCTCCCGCTTGGGCGCCAAAAATTTCAAACACATCGCCGGATCCTGAGCCACAGCCTCGGCGTAGCTGCCCTTGTACCCAGAGCGTTGAGCGCCAAGCCACAGATTTACCATGTCGAAGTTATTAACGCGGGAAAGTTGGGAAAAGGGATGCCAGAATGTATCGCCCTTAGCACGGAAATTGTCGAAGCGGATGGCATTTTTAAAGGTAGCGTCGCAGGAACGCATGAAATCGACTTCATCAATGCCAACGGCGATCATAATCTGTTTGATATGCGCCAGGGTGGCCTCACCCACACCAATGATCCCGATGTCCTGGCTCTCAATCAAGGTGATAGAGACATTTTCATTAGCATTCGGTGTGGCCAGAACCGCGTTTAAAAAACAGGCGGCCATCCAGCCCGAGGTGCCACCACCCACGATGACAATTTTGCGTACCCGGTCGGTCATATTTTTGCCCTGACAGTCTGTTACATAATTCCACCCATTTTGCCCGCCCGTGACGCCGGCGCAACCAAAATGGCCTATTGTATTTTGTAGCACCCTACGAGTTAGTTTGGTGACTGATATATCAGGCAGGTTAAGATACGTGATACTACCCAGGCAGGATCAACAAACAGTCCTTTTCCTCATCCACGCCCAATGACAAGGATAGGTTTCTAGTCAAGGACGAATTCTGAAAGAATACGAGTTACGGTAGCTGCCGGCTCGCCGTGCGCCACAGCCGGCCTATGGAGAGAAAATGAATTCTGATTGGCTTTCGCCCGTTTTGCGAATAGTCCAATATGCCGATGCAGTTGAAAGGAATGGCAACATGAGTTTGTTTATGAGCCTATCACGGGAAGGCTTAGAAGAAATGGCCACCGACAGCGCCAAAGCGCAACGACGTTACCAGGCCCTGGGAAAAGCCTTCGCCAACGTTGCCAGCGAAGTGTTTGCAAATCAGATCCCGTCAATTTGAATGGAATCGCTTAGTAGATGCATGAGCGCAAAACCATAACCGAGATGTCATGGAGGACGATGTTTTTGCGGGTACCTCGCAAATCACTCTGGACATCAAGAGTCAGATCAAGCAATCAATGAGGCTATAGCGAAGTTCGCATAACAGGGGATTAGGGATGGAAAAAGTTGTCAAACCGGACGCTGAGTGGCGGAAGCAACTAACGGATGAGCAGTTTTACGTTACCCGGAAAAAGGGCACGGAACGTCCCTTTAGCGACGGCTACAACTCCTGTTACGATGCCGGCATCTATACCTGTATTTGTTGCGGGTTGGAGCTGTTTTCCTCCGAAACGAAGTTTGATTCCGGCACTGGCTGGCCCAGCTTTCACACACCCCTGGTCTCTGAACATATCGCAGAGGAGGCAGACAATTCCCTGTTCATGCGGCGAACAGAAGTATTGTGCGCCTGTTGCAATTCCCATTTGGGACATGTGTTTCCAGACGGGCCGCCCCCGAGCGGCCTGCGCTATTGCCTAAATTCAGCGTCTCTCGATCTGAAGACGTCCAAAGACTAAGGATTGTCCGAACATGAGCTCCACGAGTTCCTTGATCCGCGCCGTCTTGTGGGATTTCGGCGGAGTCTTTACCACTTCGCCCTTTGTGGCCTTTACCCGCTATGAAGAGGCCAATGGCCTGCCCAAAAATTTTATCCGTTCGGTGAACGCCCATAACTCGGACAACAACGCCTGGGCCTTGATGGAGCGGAACGAAATTACGCGCGAGGAATTCGGCGAATTGTTCGAGGCCGAAACCCATGCTGCCGGCCATGCGGTCCACGGTGGCAACATTCTGCCCCTGCTGTCTGGCGAAATACAGCCGGAAATGGTCACGGCATTGAAGATTGTAGCCAAGTCCTACAAAACTGCGTGCCTGACTAATAACATGCGGACAGGACATGGCCCTACCATGAGCCAAAATTCCTGCAAAGCGAACCGCATTGCTGAGGTTATGGCAATCTTTGAACACATCATCGAATCCAGTCAGACCGGCACCCGCAAGCCAGAACCAGAATTTTACAAAATCGCGTGTGAAAAGCTGGAGATCCAGCCGCCGGAAGCAGTCTTCCTAGACGATCTGGGCGTCAACCTAAAGCCGGCACGCGCCATGGGTATGACAACCATCAAAGTAGTGGGACCGGACCAAGCCATTGCGGATTTAGAAGCCGTGTTGGGGATTTCGCTACGTGAGTGAAGCACCAGCTATGTCGCTCCTTTTAAAGCTATAATCTAATGTAACAAACTCAGGCGCGGACCGAGATTTCACGAGAATGGCTCATTTGGCTGAAGTGTATTTTACTACGCCCCAGCGACGGGATAACAGAAGCTTCACGGACCGGGTCTATGCTTCCTATGGCGGGTTCTAAATCGCCGCATTCCCGGCCTGGATATGTCTGCTGGAAGTGAAAAGACCAGACCAGGAGAACCTCCGGCCGAGGGCAGGATTTGCCTTGGCGGAGCCGTCGAAAATTCCGTCTAACCTTGGAGCTCATGCGAGAGATCTACTAATCGTCGGCACCGTGTTTGCAGGTAACGGCGCGGATAGAACAAGACATATTACAGCTACCTTTGCCTAATTTTTGTGTCTTTACCCCTTATGGCGCCGCCGGCAGTGCCAATGCCCATTTTGCCTAACTCGCGGTCAAGTATCTGAAACAGGCGCCGTTACCCCCTGTTTCCTATAGAATGAACTTAGACAAATCGGCGTTTTTGGCCAGATCACCCATATTGTCGCCAACATAGGTAGCATCGATGATGACGGTTTCGCCCGGACGGTCGGTAGCCGTAAAGCTGATCTCGTCTAGGACACGTTCTAAAATTGTGTGCAGGCGCCGGGCGCCGATGTTCTCGACGTTTTGATTTACCTCAGCCGCCACGGCAGCGATTTCGTCGATGGCATCGTCGGTAAATTCCAGCGTGACGCCTTCGGTCTCCATCAGAGCAATATATTGCTTAATTAGCGAGGTTTCCGGCTCCAGCAAAATTCGTTTGAAATCTTCCACGTCCAGGGCAGATAACTCCACGCGGATTGGCAGGCGGCCTTGAAGCTCCGGCAACATATCCGACGGTTTCGCCAGATGGAATGCGCCCGAGGCAATAAACAATACATGGTCCGTTTTTATAGCGCCGTATTTCGTGGACACGGTAGTGCCTTCCAAGAGAGGCAGCAGATCCCGTTGTACGCCCTCGCGGCTAACTTCACCGCCCATCCGTTCCGAGCGGGTGGTCACCTTGTCGATTTCATCCAGGAAGACAATGCCATTTTCCTCTACCGCACGCATCGCGTCGCGGACCAAGGATTCCTCATCCAGAAGCTTATCAGATTCCTCCGCGATCAGGACATCGTAAGATTCCGCCACAGTCAGACGGCGGTGCTTGGTACGCTCACCGCCCAGGGCCTTTCCCAGCATATCATTCAAATTGATCATACCCATCTGGGCGCCCGGCATACCGGGAACCTCGAATGTGGGCAGTCCACCGCCGGTATCTGTCAGGTCCAGTTCAATTTCCTTATCGGCCAATTCTCCGTCGCGAAGTTTTTGGCGGAAGGCGTCGCGAGTGCTTCTCGAAGCAGTATCGCCCACCAGGGCATCCAGGACCCGTTCCTCTGCCGCCAGTTCCGCCTTGGCTTGTACTGCTTCCCGGCGTTTTTCCCGCATCATGGTTAGGGCGATTTCCACCAGGTCGCGAACGATTTGTTCAACATCCCGGCCCACGTAGCCTACTTCGGTGAATTTCGTCGCCTCAACCTTGACGAAAGGCGCGTCTGCCAATCGCGCTAGTCGGCGTGAAATTTCCGTTTTACCTACGCCTGTGGGTCCTATCATCAAGATGTTTTTGGGCATCACCTCTTCCCGCATGACCCCATCCAACTGCATACGGCGCCAGCGGTTACGCAGGGCGATGGCTACAGCTCGCTTGGCTTCGCCCTGGCCGACGATATACCGGTCCAACTCGGATACAATTTCCCGCGGGCTGAATTCGGTCATGCGCTGTCCTCGGGCGTTATGGATTCGATGGTCAGATTTTCGTTGGTATATACACAGATGCTAGCGGCAATCTGCATGGCGCGTCGGGCAATGTCCTCGGCATCCATGTCGTCCCGGTCTATCAAAGCCCGGGCTGCCGCCAGAGCGAATGAGCCACCGGAACCGATGCCGATAAGGCCATCTTCAGGCTCCAAAACGTCACCGGTGCCGGTCAGAACCAAGGAGGTATTGACGTCGGAAACCGCCATCATAGCCTCCAAACGGCGCAAATACCGGTCCGTGCGCCAATCTTTGGCCATTTCCACGGCCGCGCGGGTTAGGTTGCCGGGGTGTTGTTCCAACTTGCCCTCCAGGCGTTCGAACAGAGTAAAAGCGTCCGCCGTCGCGCCAGCGAATCCTGCAACAATTTTACCGCCCTGACCAAGACGTCGTACTTTACGGGCATTCGCCTTGATTACTGTTTGACCGAGGCTAACTTGGCCATCACCTACTATGACCACCGCTTCGCCCTTCCGCACGCATAGTATCGTCGTACCATACCAAATATTGTTATTTGTATGTTCCAAATGCCGGTTCCTTTCAACACGAACCCATCATGTATGGCGAATCGGCCAGCTATTCAAGCACCACTGGCTAACATGGTAGCATCCTGGTATACCGCGGCTGCCAATCATCGAGGAGCAGGGTCATGCGCCAGGCGAAAGTGGACCGGAAAACCAAGGAAACCCAAATTTCCGTTGAAGTAAATCTCGACGGCACGGGTGCCTATGAAATCCACACGGGGCTCGGGTTTCTGGATCATATGTTGGAGCAATTGTCCCGCCACAGCCTGATGGATCTTACTGTCAAGGCGAAGGGTGACTTGCACATCGACGGCCACCACACCACCGAGGACACAGGGCTAGCCATCGGCCAGGCGATCCACCAGGCCCTGGGCAACCGCGCGGGCATCATGCGTTACGGCAATGCTCTGAC
The DNA here is from genome assembly GCA_964507245.1 of uncultured Rhodospirillaceae bacterium. GTDB lineage: Bacteria > Pseudomonadota > Alphaproteobacteria. The sequence goes on along the minus strand of CAZDQC010000015.1, from coordinate 34,921 downwards.
GCCCATGGACGAAACCCTAACTCGTGTCGCACTGGATCTTTCAAATCGCCCCTATCTGATCTGGAAGGTCAACTTCAGCCGGCCTAAACTGGGTGACATGGACACGGAACTGTTCCGAGAATGGTTCCAGGCCCTCGCTCAGACCGCGGGTATTACCTTGCATGTGGAAGTTCTATACGGCGAGAACAATCATCACATGATCGAAAGCTGCTTCAAGGCCTTGGCTTGCAGCTTGCGACAAGCGTTCGAAATCGATCCGCGCCAAGCAGATACAGTGCCCTCCACAAAGGGCGTGTTGGACCGCAGCATCTAGAGCCATGCGTCACTACACAGTTCAGCAGATGCCGGGCTGGGATACAGGCACCGATCCGGACGTAGTCTTGATCAAGGAGGGGTTCTGCTGGCCGGCCCTTTTCATGCCTCTGTTATGGATGATCTACCACCTGCAGTTCCTGGGTCTGTTAGCGTACCTATCAGCGACCGCGGTTTTGTCTGCAGCAGTTAAATACACTGGAATGGAACCCTTGCTCGGACTGTTATTGTCAATCGTCCTATCACTGTTGGTTGCCTCCCTTGCCAATGACTGGCGCCGTTGGCGTCTGGCCGCAAAAGGTTATCAACTGGTCGCAATTGCCGCCGCCGATAACCTGCGTCAGGCTGAAGAAAAATTTTTTCATCGCGATTGGACGAGCGCGCGATACGCGAAAAATGAAAAAGCAAAGACCAGTGATCCCGTGCCTGCGAGCACGCTGACGCCCTTTGCAACTCCATTCGATCCTGTGTAGAGGCGGTTATGCGTGTAGCCATTGTTGATTATGGATCCGGTAACCTTCGCTCCGCCGAAAAGGCCTTCGAGAAGGCCGGTCAGGAGCACGAAATTGATGTTGACGTGGTCGTGACATCCGACGCGAATATTGTCGCCGACGCAGACCGTGTCGTCCTGCCTGGTGTTGGCGCCTTCGCGGATTGCCGCGACGGCTTGAACGCCGTAGATGGCATGGTAGAGGCCTTGCGCGAAGTTGCCTTGCAAAAGGCACGGCCATTCCTAGGTATCTGCGTGGGTATGCAATTGCTTGCCCAACAGGGGTTCGAACACGGAACCCACGACGGCCTGGGTTGGATTGGCGGCAAAGTCCACCCTATCGAACCGGGCGATGCGCGCATGAAGGTCCCGCATATGGGGTGGAACGCCCTGCGGATCACCCAAGACCGGGCTAAATTATTCTCCGGTATAGAAGAGGGCACACACGTATACTTCGTGCACTCATACAGCTTTGTGCCCACCAAGGCTTCGCATGTCATAGCGATTGTAGAATATGGAAAAACCATCGTCGCCGCCCTTAGCCGGGACAACATTGCCGGAACCCAATTCCATCCGGAAAAAAGTCAGGCGCACGGCCTGCGCCTGATTGCTAATTTTTTGTCCTGGTCGCCGTAGAGATTTAATGTGGCATGAACCTTTACCCCGCCATAGATTTGAAGGACGGAAACTGCGTACGCCTATTGCGCGGCGATATGAACACCGTCACGGTCTTCAACAACGATCCGGGCGACCAAGCCCGCGGTTTCCAGGATGCAGGCTGCCGGTGGCTTCATTTGGTGGATCTGGATGGTGCCGTCGAGGGGCGACCAGTCAATAGCGAGGCCGTCTCGGTGGTGCTAGAAGCTGTGAATATCCCAGTTCAGTTAGGCGGTGGTATTCGGGACGAGGCAACCGCCATGATGTGGCTGGACGCCGGAGTTAGGCGCATCGTGATCGGCACCTTCGCCCTACGCCAACCGGACATTGTCGCCGAACTGTGCCGACACCATCTAGGTCGCATCGCTATTGGCATTGACAGCCGCGACGGCCGTGTGGCGGTGGAAGGCTGGATGGAGCAGTCTGAAATTGCGGCAATCGATTTAGCGCGGCATTTTGAAGGGTCCGGCGCCGCAGCTATCATCTATACCGACATCGACCGGGACGGAGCCATGCAGGGCCATAACGTGGCCGCGACCACAAAATTGGCTGCCGGCTTGAGTACACCGGTAATCGCGTCTGGAGGCATCACCAACCTCGACGATCTGCGGGCTTTAAGGGCTCGGGCGGCACATGGCATCGACGGCGTAATTGTGGGCCGTGCCCTTTATGATGGCGCCTTCACGATGCAAGAGGCTTTGAAGGAATTATGCTAACCAAACGAGTGATACCCTGCCTCGATGTGAAAGATGGCCGTGTGGTCAAGGGTATCAATTTTGTCGATCTGGTGGATGCAGGTGACCCGGTTGAACAGGCCCGAGTCTATGACAAGGCTGGAGCGGACGAGCTGACATTCCTGGACATCACAGCCTCATCCGACAATCGCAACATCATTTTTGACGTAGTCCGAGCAACCGCTGAACATTGCTTTATGCCACTGACCGTGGGCGGCGGTGTGCGAACAGTGGAAGATGTGCGCCGTCTGCTACTATCCGGTGCTGACAAGGTCTCTATCAATACCGCGGCTGTACATCGCCCTGAGTTCGTGATGGAAGCGGCGCGCAAGTTTGGCAATCAATGCATAGTCGTCGCGATAGACGCCAAGCGGGATGGCAAAGGCGGTTTTGAGGTCTTTACTCATGGCGGACGAAATCCCACGGGCATTGAGGCCATTTACTGGGCTCGGCACATGGCTGAGTTAGGTGCGGGGGAAATTCTGCTGACCTCCATGGATCGGGACGGCACAAAATCTGGATTTGATGTGGCGTTGACCTGTGCCGTCGCCGAGGCGGTGAGCGTGCCTGTTATCGCATCAGGCGGTGTTGGCACCCCAGATCACATGGTTGATGGCATCATGAAGGGGCACGCAGATGCGGTCCTAGCGGCGTCGATTTTTCATTTCGGCGAATACTCCGTCCGGGACGCAAAACAGGTGATGCGAGCGGCGGGACTGCCAGTCCGACTGGATGACTAGAGTGCCTAATCTGTGCCTGCTGCGGCATATCAATTCGGGATTTAATGATCCCGACGCGAACAATTGCAGGAGCATACGGGACCCCATCGGCAAAGACGCCTGCCGTGCCATCGTATAATATCTGCCAACGTCATCACTGAGACTAGATTTATTTATACGGGATTACAGTAGCGGCAATCTAGCCATGGCACTCCCGCCCGCCAACTTGACCGTAATTGACTTCGCCAAAATTAAGGTCGAGAATCGCGTGTGATCGGGACAAACACAAATTTTTGTCATGTCGCGCGATTTGCTCTAAACAGTCGCAACCGAATAAACGAGAGCCTGCATATATGTCTAACTTGGAACAAAAGGATAGCCCGCAGGGGTGCGAAATCCTTGATCATCTTTATGCCGTGATTGAAGAACGTCGTGGCAAGGATCCTTCGGAATCCTGGACAGCGAGATTGTTGGAGAAAGGCTTGCCGAAAATTTGCCAAAAACTAGGTGAAGAAGCAACGGAAACCGTTATCGCCGCCTTGGCCGAGGGGCACGAGGATTTGTTGGAAGAAAGCGCGGATTTGCTTTACCACCTCCTCGTTCTGTGGGCTGCAAAGGGGGTCAATCCGAATGAAGTTTATGAGGTCTTGTACCGGCGCCGGGTAACTGCAGACATTAAAAAGAAGAAATGGCGAAAATTGGATAAGAAGACGTAGTAGCAACATGGCTTACGATCAAAACAATATTTTCGCCAAGATTTTACGCGGCGAATTGCCATGTAAGAAGGTTCATGAAAACAACCATGCCCTGGCCTTTCACGACATCAATCCGCAGATGCCAGTGCATGTACTAGTGATCCCGAAAGGCCCATACACCGACATGGAAGGGTTTAATGCCTGCGCTAGCTTGGAGGAGATGAGCGACTTGATGCGGTGTATGGCGGAAGCTGCCAAGATCATGGGGTTGGCGGAGTCAGGTTATCGTCTGATCTCCAACAATGGTTTCGATGCCCACCAAGAGGTGGCTCACCTGCACTTCCATATATTCGGCGGCCGTCCCATTATGGGCCGAATGATCAAGGTGCAGAATTAACAGGTCTCTTCGAACCCTCCAAGGAATGCCAATAGGTTAGCCTCGATCTCTTCACACAAGTAGCCTCCTTCCTGGACTATCAGGGTCGGTTGGGCCATGGCACCGATCGCCCTGCCCATGCGATGGAAACCACCCGTCGTGATGGACAGAATGCCCAAGGGATCATTTTCCTGTGTATCGAGACCAAGGGAAATCAAAAGATATCCCGGAGCGAACTCCTTGATGACGTCAAGCGCATTGTCCAAAGCAAGTATATAGGCATCATCGCCCGTTTTAGGTGGCAGGGGGATATTTAGATTATATCCTAAACCTCGGCCCGTTCCCCTTTCGTCAGCGTAACCGGCGTAATAGGGATAAAAGACCGACGGATCGCCATGCAGGGAGCAAAACAGGACGTCTTCCCGGTCGTAAAAAATTCCCTGCGTACCGTTACCGTGATGTACGTCCACATCCAAAATCGCCAAACGGTCAGTCCGTTCACGCATATACTGAGTTGCGATGGCAACGTTGTTGAGAAAACAGAACCCGCCCGCCTGATCGCCATATGCGTGATGACCCGGTGGCCGACAAAGAGCATATGCTTCATGCTCACCTTCAAGGACCAGATCGGCAGCTGACAGGGCGACCTGTGCAGATGCTATTGCTGCACCCCATGTGCCGGGCAGAATAGGACAGGCTGTGTCAGCCATATAATAGCCGGCCTTGCCGACGATCGTTTCAGGCTGCCTAGCCATATGTCGCCCGGGATGGGTGTTAGGAATAATGGATGGGCCAGAGTTCGGCAGTTTTTCCCACATCGCAAAACCGTTTTGCAGAAAATCAAGATAGTCCGATGGATGTACCGCACCAATAGCATCCAGCCCATGATCTTTGGGTGGCAAGATTTCATATCCTGCTCCAGTTATTGCCGCGATCAGACGATGCGCCCGATCGGGGCACTCTGGGGATGGGGCGAACCGGCCGGCGAAAATGAAATGCTCGGGATTGTGGCCCACATGGGCCGGGCTGAAGACAGCTTTCATTTAGGTTCTTGTTCCGTCACACGTGCTGGCCGCCGTTGATATGAATCTCCGCCCCGTTCACATAACTGGATTGTTCCGTGCATAAAAAATAGATGGTCTTTGCCACCTCTTCCGGTGTGCCCAGGCGACGCATGGGAATGGTCGGCGCCAGAAGCTCTTCAGTCTCGGGGGACAGAATATCAGTCCTGATTTCACCGGGGGCAATCGCGTTAACGCGAATGCCCTGAGGGGCGAAATCCGAGGCCATCTCCCGCGTTAGAGCGGCCAAGGCCGCTTTGGAGGTCGAATAAGCGGCGCCGGCGAACATATGCACACGACTGCCAGCAATAGAAGTTACATTCACGACCGAGCCATGGGCCATGGCAAGTTCGTCTAGCAGCCCCCGGGCTAACATAATGGGGGCATAAAAATTTACCTGGGTGACCAGAGCCCAGACTTCCATGTCCGTAGTCAGACTGGACAATCTGTCGCCATTTTCCGATTTTGGTGAAATGCCCGCATTATTCACAAGAGCGTGCAGGGGACCACCGTCCAGGCGCAGCTTTAACTCAACGATGCCGTTTTGCACATCGTTCGGGTCAGCCAGGTCGATCTGCAAATGATCTTCCGGCCCGGCCTCCCAAGGACAATCTTCAGGAAAGGCTTGGCGTGAACAGGTGATCACCCGCCAACCGGCTGAGGAAAAGCGTTTTACCGTGGCATGGCCTATACCTCGGCTGGCACCTGTCAGGATCAGAGTGCGGCGGCTATTGCTTATGATTTCGTCCATAATGGTATCAACCTAACATTTTTTGTCGATAAGGTCTAAGTTCGCCAACAAAGCATGCGCGGCTTGCAGAGGGTCGATCCACGCCATCAGGGCATTTCAAATAACGCTAAGCCGACTCCCAGGCAGGGCGACCAGAACGGGTCAGTCAATGTCCCGATAGTGGCGTATATAATGTAGCTCTCGACCAAAAACGATGTGCCTAGTCTTGACTAGCTGCAACTGAATAGCACTGAGACAAAATTTATTTTCTCAGCTGGGTGCTCGACGCAGCTGCCGCATGTAAAGGCCTGCAATGATCACTAGATTGATGATATTGAAAGCAAATCCAGCTAGGAAGGCCGCGGCATACCCGCCCGTTAAATCATGGATGGCACCCGCCATCCAACCACCCAAGGCCATACCCAGGGCGGCAAACAAATACTGGCCGCCTACACGCCAACCGACTTGGCTCACGGGAAACAATTCCCGCATGATCAAGGCATAGCAAGGCATGATGCCGGCGAAGCCCAGTCCGAACATCAGTGCCGCAACATACAATCCCGGCAGCCCGGTGACCTGGCTAAACACCAACAGCATCGTTGCCTGGCAACTGGAGCCGATCAATAGAGTAGGTTCCCCACCAATCCGGTCAGCTAGCAAACCAAAGGCAATGCGGCTTACAAACGCTGCGGCAAACAGAACTGATAGCAATTCCGCCGCACGCACTGCCGGGACGCCAAGGTCCGTGGCATGGCTAAACAAATGCACCGTTGGCATAGCCATGGCTGCACAGCAGCCTACAACCGCTAACCATAAAGCCAACTGCACAAAATTCGACGGCAAGCCCAAGACCTTGCCGTCGCCCTCGCTCCGCAATTGCGCGGCGCCTGCTGGACCAACAGGCGGCTTCGGCCGCAACAAAAAAGCCAGCGGGAGCATCGTCATCAGTACAAAGACACCATAAATCTGATAGGCCTCGCGCCACCCGCTGCTGTCGTTTATAAAGTGCACTATAGGTGGCCAAACCACTCCTGCCACACCCTGGCCGGAGGCAATTATGGCCACCGCCAGGCCACGACGACGGTCGAACCAACGAGTTGCATTAGCCACCAACGGTGCGATCATCGCAGCCTTGCCGAGCAGACCAATCAGAACACCGTTGGCTAGATACAAGCCCCATTTTCCATCCGATTGAGCCGCAAGGAAGGAGCCAATGGCAATCATCACCGCGCCGAACAGCACTGGCTCCATCACTCCGCGCCTATCCATCCACCAACCCATCACAAGCCCACCCAGCCCCACCCCAAGCATCATAAGTGAATAGGCCAAGGACGGCATGGCGCGGTCAGACCCCAAATCGGCCGCAATGGGTTTCAGCGTGATAAACAGGATATTTGGCGCGCCAAGACCAATGCTGTTAATGATCAGAGACACGAAGATAATGACCCAGCCGTACTGCGTCTCGATACTGCTTTCCTGTTGGGACATTAGCTAGAAGCCGCACCTTTCAACCAAGTTTCTGGGGCAACGGCACACCTAAGCGCCTCGCTTTTGCCACAGCCTTTCACATCCTTCATATCCGGTGACCCATGAGCGATGCTTTTGTGACAGTCAATAAGGGTTTTTCGGCTAATCCCGAGCAGCCGTTCATGATCGTCAGCTAAGAAAATCAGGGTCCTGCCGATTTCGACAAAGCGTGCCTAATTGGTAATCCATTCCTATAGCCGCCTATCCGACGCAGATAATTGATGAATCAGTGCTGGATCAATTCGCGAAATTCGGTTCCCATTCTTCTAAACCCGCAGGATCCTGATGGATAATGACTTCAGCACCAGGAAAAGCTGACAGGATCTGCGCCTCGACGTCGTCAGCAATCTCGTGAGCTTTTGATAGCGACAGTTCTCCATCCAATTCCAGATGAAATTGAATAAATGTTTGAATTCCCGATGAACGGGTACGTAGATCATGCACATCATCCACGTCTTCATGGGCCATGGCGATATCACGGATGCGCTCTCTTTGGGCCTCCGGCAATTCGCGGTCCATCAGTTGATCAAGTGCATTTTTTACAATGCCCCAGGCGCCGAATAAGATGTAGGCTGCAACCAGCAGTGCAATGATGGCGTCCGCACGGATCCAGCCAAAATTGCCGGCCAAGACCAGGGCCACGATAACCCCTAGGTTGGCAAGTATGTCGCCTCTGTAGTGCATGGAGTCGGCTGAAATGGCGGTGGAATGCGTGCGCTTGACCACCTGACGCTGAAAAATCACCAGGCCCATGGTCAGGAATACTGACAGCACCATGACCGAGATGCCAATACCGTCGCGGATAATAGGTTGGGGTTCCATCAGGCGTTGGCCGGCCTCTGCCACCAGAAACAAGGCCGACCCTGATATAAATGCCGATTGCGCCAACCCTGCCAAAGCCTCGGCCTTGCCATGGCCAAATCGGTGTTCACGGTCTGCAGGCACCAGCGCATGGGCGACTGCGTACATATTGACTAGGGAAGCCCCTACGTCCAGCACCGAATCCATCAGGGAACTGAGAATTGCCACGGAATCAGTCAAAAACCAAGCGGCCATTTTCATGATAATCAACAGGACGGCTACGGCAACAGCAGCCCGCGTCGCCAACCGCAACAAGCGGACCTGAGATATATCCGTCCGCTGATCTGCCACTCGTTGCAGTTTTTGGCTGTTTTCGGTCCTATTCAAACCCTTGGCTCCAACATACATGGTCAATAGCCAAGCCTATTGTACCCGATGCGTGTGCAGTTCGCTCTGGTTGTTCTGCGTATTCGTCCTATATATTGGAAGTTGGCCTGCTAAACTATGTAGCGCAATGCGGTAACATGGACAAATCAGCAGATGAAAAAATGATTTCGGTTATAAAGTGGAACAAATGATGATTGGAAGCGCGAGATATCTAATTATTGGGTTATTGGCCCTGGGATTAGCAGCCTGCCAGGAAGGCGGACAAAAGCAGAGCCTTGGTACCCTGTTGGGCGCCGTTGCTGGCGCCGTCGCAGGCGCTCAAGTGGGCAAGGGCCGGGGCAGGCTCGCTGCTGTCGCGGGAGGGGCGTTGCTGGGTTCTCTGCTGGGCGGAAACATTGGCAAGTCCCTGGATAATGCGGACCGGATCGCCATGCAGCAAACCACCCAACGGACCCTAGAATCCTCACCTTCAGGTAACACAGTCAGTTGGAAAAATCCTGATAGCGGCCATTCGGGTACTGTGACGCCAAAGCCATCTTATCAAGATTCGAGAGGGCAGTATTGTAGGGAATACCAACAGACTATCACCGTTAATGGCGAGACAGAGAAGGCCTATGGCACTGCATGCAGACAGCCGGATGGCAGCTGGAAGATCGTCAAAGGTTAGTTTGATCCGACCACTTCTTTAGGCGAGGCGCGTCGTCCGGCCAATTTCTCGCACTATTGTCCGCGCCGCTGGTATCGCCGCGGGCGCAGAACGATGGTCCGGACAGAAACCATGTGATTGTGCGAGCGCCCAAACTTTTACCAACGGCGTAGCAACCTATGGTAGTAGCGAATACGCTATTGCGCAGGAGGTATGGCGGCCTTTTACACACAGCGGCAATCCAGCTGCTCAGCGTAACCTAACCCATCTTATTCGTATGGGGCTTGGCGTGGCTCAGGATTTATTCGAGGGCGGCAGGCTGGTTCTATCTAGCGGCGAAAGCCAGTCATGAACCATCCATGCGGACGTTATCTAAGCTTGCGAACGTAATATTGGGTCCTACAGGGCCACCGCCCAGGCCCAGTATGCCTGTCGAAAAAAATAAGGTCACAAGCAAGGAACCGCCCGTGATAGCCAATGTTATACAAACTCCAATCAAGGTGCTCACGGTATCGAATTTGCTTGAAACTCTGGCCTCTCTATTGTCGGATTTACATGATGTCACTAATATCAGTGACACATAAATTGCCAATAACGAGCTAGGCCGGATGCCCGAACAACGGGAATTTACAGCTAAATCGCATACATTCCACCCAGGCAGTTACAAATTTTCCAAAATTCGTTGGGAGCCGCTGTCCGAAAACGGCCATGCTAAGGCGCAGAATTAACTGGGTAAGTTATTCTAGAAATACAAATTTACCAAAACTGATAGTCCGCACGGGTTTTTTGTCTGGACCGGGCCGTCGCACAATTTCATGGCGCAGCGAAATTTCACAGAACGCACTAAACCGCGCATAACCCCAGCGGCACCCTACACCGCCCATTGGCTTATTTAGGCTATTGAACAAAAAGCAAATCAAAAAATAACTCTGGGGCCTGTTAACTATTCACTATTATGAAAATATTAAGTTTGGAATGTTACTTGTGTCGCGGTATGACCGTGCCTAACTCAAAATTATACCCTTATTTGGACAAGGCGAAGATGCGCGATCCTTATGAAGTGCTGGGGGTGTCACAGACCGCCAGCGATAGTGCAATTAAAAAGGCCTATCACAAGTTGGCCAAAAAACTGCATCCGGATTTAAACCCAGATGACAGCGTTGTCGCCAATCGTTTCAAGGAAGTTTCCGCCGCCTACTCCTTGGTTGGTGACCCAGATAACCGCAAGCGTTACGACAATGGCGAAATTGGTGAGGATGGACAAGAAAAGGCGCGCTACCACTATGAGTACGCTGGCGGACGCGGCGGCCCCGGGGGAGGGTTTGGCAGCAATTTCGGCGGCGGGTTTGGTGGTGCCCAGGGATTTAACGCCGAGGATATATTCGGCGAATTCTTCTCCAATATGCGTGGTGGCGGTGTACGAAGCGGCGGCTCCCGCCAGCAGAAGGGAGCCGATAAATCTTACAAAATCACCGTTGATTTTCTGGATGCAGCCAAGGGATCCACCCGCCGTATTACCCTGCCCGACGGTAAGATGTTGGACGTGCACATTCCCGCTGGTATAGAAGAGGGCCAACAAATTCGCCTGCGGGGCCAGGGCGACACCGGCCCGGCTGGTGCCGGCGACGTATTAGTCGAGATTAGCATCAACAAACATCCCCAGCTCCGGCTTGAAGGGACGGATATCCATTTAGATTTATCGGTCAATCTGGCGGACGCCGTGCTGGGTGCGAAGGTCGAGGTGCCAACTATCGATGGATCTGTCACCATGTCCATCCCCAAGGGCGCGAATAGCGGCCAAACCCTCCGATTGAAAGGCAAGGGTATCAAGTCTCCAAAGGCGAAGGCACACGGCAATCAATATGTCAGGCTGCAGGTTATGTTGCCCGACCCGCCTGACCCCGAACTTTCGGCGCTGCTAGAAGAATGGGCGAAGATCCGGGAAAAAGCGGCCGATAACGAATAGCCACGTCATCCGCAGATTCCAAATCGTTTGTCAAGTTGCCCCATCCACCGCTTGGTGTAGAATAACCAAACGTTCGAGATTTCAACTGGTTTGACGAGGCAAAGTATGTCTGGGGCAGGATTGTTGGCGGGCCGTCGCGGCTTGATCATGGGAGTGGCAAACAACCGCTCGATTGCTTGGGGCGTGGCTAAGGCTGCCGCGGAACAGGGTGCCGAATTGGCTTTCACTTTCCAGGGCGAGGCCTTGGAAAAACGGGTTCAGCCGTTGGCGGTCTCTGTCGAATCCGAATTGATTATGCCGTGTGACGTCGCTGACGACGCCAGTATGGACGCTGTTTTTGAACAGATTGAAAAGACGTGGGGTAGTCTCGATTTCATGGTCCACGCCATTGCCTATGCGGACAAGGATGAACTGGATGGCCGTTATGTTGATACAACGCCTGGCAACTTCACTAGGTCCGTGGACATATCTTGCTATTCCTTCACCACCCTTTGTCAACGGGCGGAAGGACTAATGACCAGCGGCGGCTCCATTATCACCTTGACATATTTTGGCGCCGAACGGGTCATGCCTCATTATAATGTTATGGGCGTGGCCAAGGCGGCGCTAGAGGCCAGCGTACGCTATTTGGCCGTCGACCTGGGCCCTTCGAACATCCGTGTAAATGCGATTTCGGCCGGGCCCATCAAAACCCTGGCGGCTTCCGGCATTGGCGACTTTCGCTATATCCTGAAATGGAATGAATACAATTCTCCCATGAGGCGCAACGTCGGGATTGACGAAGTTGGCGGCGCGGCTATGTATTTGCTTAGTGACTTGGGCAGTTCCGTAACAGGTGAGACCCATCATGTTGACTGCGGATACAACATTGTCGGCATGAAGGCTGTGGACGCGCCAGACATTTCAACCGTCTAGCCTGAATACCGCCCCATGTCTCACAACAGCTTCGGCAAGATATTTCGGGTTACGACCTGGGGCGAAAGTCATGGTCCAGCTATCGGTTGTGTAATTGATGGCGTTCCGCCACTTTTGGAATTGTCGGAAGCCGATATTCAACCCTGGTTAGATCGTCGTCGGCCAGGTATTTCGCGATTCGTCACCCAACGTCAGGAGAGCGATCAGGTACGGATCCTCTCAGGTATTTATGAAGGCAAAACCACAGGCACTCCCATTAGTCTGCTAATAGAGAACGTCGATCAACGGCCCAAGGATTACAGCGGCATCGCCAAGACTTTTCGCCCTGGCCATGCCGACTACACCTATCACGCCAAATACGGCATTCGTGACCCTCGAGGCGGCGGCCGCGCCTCGGCTAGGGAGACCGCCTGCCGAGTGGCCGCAGGAGCAGTGGCACGCAAGGTATTGGGCCCGGATATCATCATTCGCGGCGCCTTACGGCAGGTAGGCAAACACAGCGTTTCCGACAGCAAATGGGACTGGAATGAAGTAGACAACAACGCCTTTAATTGCCCTGATGCCGACACAGTTGCGCTTTGGTCGGATTATCTGGACGGCATTCGCAAAGCGGGCTCGTCCGTAGGTGCTGTTGTTGAAGTACACGCTTCCGGCATACCGGCGGGCTGGGGCGCGCCGATCTATGGCAAACTGGATGCCGACCTCGCTGCCAGCATGATGGGCATTAATGCGGTCAAGGGCGTGGAAATCGGGGCCGGCTTTGGCGCGGCGGCCCTGCAGGGTGCGGAGTCGGCAGACGAAATGCTGCCCGGAAACGACGGACCGAACTTCTCCACCAATCATAACGGCGGCGTCCTGGGCGGGATTTCTAGCGGACAGGATATCGTAGTGCGGTTCGTAGTTAAGGCGACTTCATCGATCTTGACCCCACGGAACACCGTCGACACATCCGGCAACGCGACCGAGGTGGTGACCAAAGGTCGACACGACCCTTGTGTCGGCATTCGGGCGGTGCCCGTGGGCGAAGCCATGATAGCCTGTGTTCTGACGGACCACATGTTGCGTCACCGTGCTCAAACCGGCTCATGAGACGATGGCATCTAAACGGTTTGGGGGCAATCTTGCTAATTGCGAGCGGCGCCTAGTTTATTTTTAATAATCGCTGTTGCCAGAATTGGCTGACATGAAATTGTGTTTAATGACCGCCCTGATCAAGCTGGTTGCTCAGTAGCGAGATAAATTTAAGAATGAATGACGCTAGCATCAATCTCACCGATCCAGAAAATTTCCAAAGATTGTATAACAAATAATATTCGGATTGCCGATACGGACGCCGGTGGTCATATCAATAACACCATCCTAGAAGCCTATGTGGGAAACGGTCGGGTGGCGAGGTTGCGTTTAGAAACGTTCAACCGCGCGCGTGGCAAACGTTGGGTCATCACCCACCCAGAAATCAATTTCGACGCAGAAGCCGAGCCCCCGGTCGAGTCAGTGTTGGCACTCGGCTGGTGGCAATAGGCATCAAATCGATTACGCCCGGAGTCGGCCTATTCAAGGACGATACCTGTATCGCTACAGCGCAATCAATCATGGTATTTCTGAATGGTACTAATACGGCCCCCATTCCCCAAGACGTACGAAAAGCGTTTGTTATAGGTTGGAGGACAAATAATCGCTCATACGCTGCCAAGCCTGATTGGCTGAGGCTGCATGATAAGCCGCCTCACTTGTTTCGTTAAAAAAACCATGGGCTGCATCGTATCGATGGATTTCAGCATTGGCCTCAGCCGCGGTTAGGGTCGCCTCCAATTCATTCACAGCCTCGGGCGTGCACCAATCGTCCTGATTAGCAAAATGCCCTTGCAGCGGCATTGCTACATTTTCTGGATTGGCAAATTCCTGTGGTGGAATACCGTAAAAACAGACGCCGACGGCGAATTCAGGAACATGCACGGCGGCTGCAATGGTCAGGGCGCCGCCCATGCAAAATCCCATAACGCCGACCTTGCCACCAATCGCTTGTAGATGCTGCGCCGCACCGCGAATGTCTTGGTTGGTTGCGCCAGGAAAATCTAGGCCGCTCATCATATGATTGGCCTCGTCCGGTTCCTGTGTTACTCGGCCTTCATACAGATCGGGCGCCAGGGCGTTGTAACCAGCGCGGGCAAATCGATCGGCGACACCGCAAATCTGATCATTCAGGCCCCACCATTCCTGGATGACCACCATGGACGGTCGGTCCGCTCCCGCCGTAGCGAGATATCCCCGTGTGCTGCCGCCGTCTGGCCTGGCAAAATCAATCATGCTGCCCATTGCCTCGCTCCCATTTTCCTAACTAGTTTTGCGTTCAAGCTTGAGAGTACCAAAAAATCATGAGAATCCAATTACAACACACGAAGGTCAAACTTTCTGTTTTTGATGAAACAGACAACCTCCGCCAATAATTTCTCCTGAATTGCCCAAATCGTTGCCGCTGACCCAACCTGCGAAGTTGCTCCCGGCTTGTAGGAGAAAATTCAGTGGCGCCACAAGTTAACCCCTTGGAGCCGGCGAATGACCCACTTTTCTCGAACATAAACAAATACGCACAATGGCAGCTTGTGGTTGCGGTGACCTTGCGCTGAGGCGCAACGAATGGAATAGGGCAAGACCATATTTCTCCTAACAACAACTTTCTAAAGCCAGGGAGCCATAGTCGGTCACGACGGGTATGTGTTCAACCCGCACTACCTTTGTAAACATGCAACAAGTTCCAGGTGACGGCTCCAGGGAAACTGATCAACTGGAGTTACTGATAGTAGGTGATAACCACCGTCAACCAGCGTCCGTACGTCGCGAACAAAAGTGGATAGGTTGCAGGATACCCCGACGATTCTTGGCACTTTCGAATCCGCTAAAATTTGTGATTGGTTGCGGGCACCGGCCCGCGGTGGATCGAACACAACCGCCTCGAACCCATTCAACTCCACCACCAAAAGAGGACGGCGCACCAAATCCCGCATCTTTACTTCAATCCTTGTGAGGCGCGCCGCATTACAGCCCTCGATCATGGCTTGGACCTGATCGTTATCACTTTCCACGGCAACAATCTCGACATCTCGTCCCATAGCGAAGCTGAATGTACCTAAGCCGGCGAACAGATCCACGATCTTCGCAGCATCCCCAACGCCTTGGCGCACAATCGCTGCTAGGCTTTGTTCTCCCATCAAGCTGGCCTGCAGGAAGCCACCCGGCGGCGGCGTGATGGCAACTCCCTGAATGTTCACGCGTGGTATCCGACGAACCAAGGTAGCTTCGGGTTGGAGGCCTACGGATAGGCGGGCCAAATCGGCGGATTCTGCAAATTCAGCGAGACACATGTCGTTTTCTGCACTATGGCTGATATTGGCGGCCAGCCAAATGTCCAAGCCTGTTGCCGTTTCCGTGATATGGACATTGGCTTTCCCGCTTGCGGGCAACAGGACCTCCAAAAGGGCGCGCAAATCATCCAACACAGCCGTAATCGCGGGTACTAGAATATGACATTGTTCAATATTGATGATGTTGTGGCTTGCCGCCGCGTTAAAGCCCAATTGTACGCCGCTTTGGGTCCGCCGAGCGGTCAAGCGGGCTCTGCGGCGACTGGCGGTAGGGACAACAACAAAGTCCTGAATTTTGGAAACATCCAAATCCCGGCGGGACATGGCTTGTCGGATAAGGTTGACCTTCCAGTCGCGGTAGGCGTCATCTCGCACATGTTGAAGGGCGCAGCCGCCGCAGAAGCCAAAATGTGGGCAGGGCGCCTTAATCCGGTCCGCTCCTGGGTTCAAGACCTGGTCAAGACGCGCAATCAGCACGTCATTACGCCTGAAGACGATCGTCGCCTCCACACGATCCCCAGTCGCAGTATGGGGGATATAAACTACTCGGCCACAAGAATCGGCAATGCCATCGCCGCGGGCGCCGATGGACTTAATGTCGAAGATTGACAATAAATTATCCGTTGCGGCGGCCGGCAATCAGAAATTCTAGATTGCCTCGGGGTCTCTTGATGGGGCTAACGACAGTGCCTAAGGCGGTCCAGCCATCTTGTTCATTCAGCCATTCAAGCATGTCGACACAAACCTGGGCATGCAATTCAGGGTCACGTACTACGCCGCCCTTGCCAACACAACTAGGACCGACCTCAAACTGCGGCTTGATCAGCGCCACCAAACAGGCGCCGGATGCAGTCAAAGACAATGCTGCGGGCAGGACGGTGCGCAAGCCGATGAAGGAAGCGTCACAGACAACCATGTCGATAGCTTCGGGTACTTGCTCACGACTCAAGTACCTGGCATTGGTCCTCTCCAACACCACCACCTGCTCGTTATTGCGCAAAGACCAAGCCAACTGACCACGGCCCACGTCAACAGCATAAACCCTTGCTGCACCCGCTTGCAGTAAGACGTCAGTGAAACCACCCGTCGAGGCACCAATGTCTAAGCAAATCAACCCCTTGGGATCGATTGCAAATGACACGAGCCCGTGGGCCAACTTAATACCACCGCGCGAAACCCAAGGCTGCTCCTCTCCCTTGACGATAATCTGGGCATCAATGGCCAATTCCTGACCCGGTTTATCAAGACGGCGATCCGGGCCATGCACATTGCCAGACATAATCAAGGCCTGAGCCTTGCTGCGACTTTCCGCCAGGCCACGCTCGACCAGCAGCAAATCCAACCGCAGTTTCTTGGTTTTGGCGTTTGCTGCCATGAATTTGGTCTGGCGCTTCAGGCCAGCTTGGGCTCCTTGACGGTTTCAGCCCGGCCCAAGGCGGACAAGGCCGTAGCCACAATATCGGGCGCGTTCAAGCCGGCGGCGGAATACATTTTCTTGGGCGTGTCATGATCAATGAAAAAATCCGGCAGCATCATTGTACGTACCTTAGCGCCATCCTGCAGCAATTCTTGGCGTTCCAGACATTGCAGCACATGGGCCGCGAAACCGCCAATAGATCCCTCCTCTATGATGAGTAAGACATCGTGATCACGGGCTAGATTGCAAACCAGATCCACGTCCAACGGTTTGCAAAACCGAGCATCTGCGACGGTGGTCGAGAATCCCTTGGCCGTCAATTCTTCGGCCGCCTTTAAGGATTCGCCCAGACGCGAACCAAAAGACAGGATTGCCACAATGTTCCCTTCACGCAGCACCCGGCCCTTGCCGATTTCCAAAGGTACGGCCGGTTGGGAAATATCCACACCTTCCCCCTCGCCACGGGGATATCGGAAAGCCGAGGGCCTGTCATCGATACGGGCAGCTGTGGCGATCATTTGCGCCAATTCAGCCTCGTCCGCCGCTGCCATGACCACGAAATTGGGCAGAGTGGCTAGATAGGTTATATCGAACGAACCGGCGTGTGTGGGCCCGTCGGCACCGACTAGGCCCGCTCGGTCGATCGCAAAACGCACAGGCAGTTTCTGGATCGCTACGTCATGCACCACCTGGTCGTATGCCCGCTGGAGAAACGTGGAATAAATAGCAGCAAAGGGCCGGTAACCATCCGCCGCCAGTCCAGCGGCGAAGGTCACACCATGTTGCTCGGCGATGCCGACATCGAAACAGCGGTCCGGAAACTTCTTTTGAAATTCCGCCAGTCCCGTGCCAGATGGCATAGCAGCGGTAATCGCCACAATCTTTTCGTCCCGTTCCCCCTCACGCACCAATTGGTCGGAAAATACGTTTGTGTAGTTCGGCGCGTTAGGCTTGGATTTTGCCTGCGCCCCGGTCACTACGTCAAAGCGGGAGACGCCATGATATTTGTCCGCTGATTCTTCAGCCGGAGGATAACCCTTACCCTTTTGCGTTACCACATGCACTAGAATTGGATTGGTGCGTCGGGCCTCCTTGACGTTTTTCAAGATCGGTAGCAAGTGGTCTAGGTTATGGCCATCAATCGGTCCCACGTAGAAGAACCCTAACTCCTCGAACAAGGTACCGCCCGTGATCATGCCGCGGGCATATTCCTCGGCCCGACGTGCGGTGCGCTCCAGGGGCTCAGGCATCTTTTGCGCTAACTGCTTGGCGAAATGACGCAAGCCGCGATATGGGCGCGATGACAACAACCGCGAAAGATAGGCGCTCATGGCGCCTACAGGAGGCGCGATGGACATATCGTTATCGTTCAGGATCACTATCAATCGCGTGTTGAGCGAACCCGCGTTATTCATGGCTTCGAACGCCATGCCCGCACTCATGGCACCGTCGCCGATCACCGCCACAACGTTGTTATCCCGGCCATCTAAGTCCCGCGCTACGGCGAACCCCAGAGCCGCTGAGATGGAGGTGGAGGAATGGGCGGTTCCGAACGGGTCATAGTTACTTTCCGACCGCTTTGTGAAACCCGATAAGCCACCGCCCTGACGCAAAGTCCGGATACGATCTCGGCGGCCGGTCAAAATCTTATGAGGATAAGCCTGGTGGCCCACGTCCCAGATCAATATGTCGTCCGGTGTGTCAAAGACGTGGTGCAGGGCAACGGTCAATTCGACTACCCCCAGGCCCGCGCCCAAATGACCGCCGGTTTGGGCAACGGCATCAATTGTCTCGGCTCGAAGCTCTTCGGCCAGCTGCCGCAATTGATCCTCCGACAAGGTGCGCGTATCAGCAGGATTGTGGATGGTATCCAGCAGGGGCGTCGTACTGTTGGGCACGTCTTACTCCGCCATTCTTGAAATTAGTTAGTCCGGTTTATAACGAATTCGCACAAGTCCCGCAAAGTATTAGCTTTTTTTCCGAAATGATCTAAATGAGCAGCGGCTTGCTTCGACAAATAATTAGCCCTGTCGCGGGCTCCGTCAATACCCAAAATGGCAACGGCCGTAGCTTTCTGGGCAGCAGCATCTTTCCGGGTAGCCTTGCCCATCTCCTCCGCACTACCCTCCTCATCCAGCAAGTCATCGGTGATTTGAAAAGCCAGACCCAGGTCATGGGCGAACATACGCAGGGCCTTGCGCTGCTGTGGCCGGGCGCGGGCCAATATGCCCCCCGCCTCGCCGGCGAAGGCAATCAATTCCCCAGTTTTTAGCCGTTGCATGCGTGCGGCGCCAGAGGCATCGAGGGAATTGCCTTCTGCCCAAAGATCTAGCATTTGACCGCCAACCATGCCGTGCCCACCTGCCGCCCGGGCAAGACCAGCTACGAGTTCCATGCGAACTTCCGGGTCCGGCGAAGTCCTGCGGTCGGCCAAAATTTCAAAGGCCAATGTCAGCAACGCATCTCCCGTCAATATGGCAGTAGCTTCGTCGAATTCGACATGGACTGTAGGCCTGCCACGGCGCAGATCGTCATCATCCATGCAGGGCAAATCATCATGTACCAGGCTATATGCATGCACAAATTCCACCGCAGCGCTCACGCGCAAGCATTCTACCATCTTCAGATCAAAGATCTCACCCCCTGCAATAACCATGAACGGACGCAGACGCTTGCCCCCACCGAGAGTGGCGTAGCGCATGGCGTCAAATAGCCGATGCTCCAGTTCCTGTCCGCTAGGCAACTGATCATCCATTTCCTTGTCGACAGCCTTAGCTGCCTTGGCCAGCAGCGCTGAAAAATTCGTCATGATGCAATTTATTGAATATTGGCCGGTTCGGCAGACTGGGCATTGCCCGCACCGTCAGCTACAATCTTTTCCACTTGCTCACTTGCAGCGTTCAACTTCGCTTCGCAATGTCGCTTTAGCAGAGCACCTCGGCTGTACAACGCGATAGAGGCATCTAAATCCACTTGCCCGCCTTCCAAATCCTGTACGATGCCTTCAAGTTCCGCCAAGGCAACTTCGAAATTCATGGCGGCAATGTCCTCAGGAATATCTTCTTTTCCTTTTTTTGCCATTACTTCCTTCCTTTAAGCTGCCATCAACGCCTTGACATGCGCTGCTACGGACGCCGCCAATGCGGCGAGATCATAACCTCCTTCCAGTGACGATACTAGCCGGCCCTGGCAGTGATCGGCCGCAACCATTATTAGAATTTCCGTCACCCAAGCATAGTCCTCCGTCTCAAAACACAATTGTGCCAACGGGTCATCGACATGGGCATCGAAACCAGCCGAAATCAACAATAATTCGGGTTTGAAGGCAGTTAAGGCTGGAAGCAAACCGTCTCCCATTGCATCACGGAACGCTATTCCTGCCGCACCAGGGGGCAGGGGAAAATTGTGAATATTCCCCACCCCGATTTCCGACACCGCACCGGTACCTGGATACAGAGGCATCTGATGGGTGGAGCCAAAAAACAAGTTGGTATCATTCCAAAACGCTGCTTGGGTACCGTTCCCGTGATGAACATCGAAGTCAACCACCGCCACCCTCTTCAGGCCATGGGCGGACACCGCGTGGCGGGCCGCGATGGCAACAGAACTGAAAATACAAAAGCCCATGGAGCGCTCCGGTTCGGCGTGGTGTCCCGGGGGTCGCACGGCGCAGAAGGCATTCTTGGTCTCACCCGCCATGACCGCATCCACCGCCGCGCAGACCGCCCCAGCAGCCCTCCGGGCCGCCTCCAATGAAGCCGAGTTCATAGCGGTGTCTGGATCGAGCTGGACGCGCCCCTGTTTCGGCGCCATGTCAAAAACGTGATTGATGTAGGATTGCGGATGGACCAAGGCAATCTGTTGAGGGGTTGCCAAAGGCGCTGAACGGCGCTTCAGATCGACAAATTCCGGTCCGGCTAACGCCAATTGAATGGCGCGCAAGCGGTCAGGGCGTTCCGGATGACTTTCACCCATATCGTGTCGAAGGCAGGATTCGTGTTCAAACAAAATTGTCATGGATTATCCTTCATCAGCGGACCAGTATGGCATTAACATCGGCCAGCAAAAAATGCGAGGTAGCCATGTTACAGGAACGTATCGAGGGCAAGTGGATCGACTGCTTTGTTCGGGTCTTCACCAAGTGCAAAGTAGATAAAGGGGAAGCAGTGGCAATCCTCTCGGAAAGCCAATCCCGCGCTATCAATGTACAGCTTGCTGAACTGGCCTTGCATCAACTTGGCGCACTACCGTTTCATATTGTCATCCCCACGCCTACTCAAGCCGCACCGGTCCCGGTGCGATCGACTGGCGCCACAGACGTAATCCAAAATATCCGGCCCGTTGTAAGTGCCCTGGCGAATACCACCATGGTAGTGGATTGTACAGTCGAAGGGATGTTGCATGCCCCGGAACTTCCCGAAATTTTAAAGGGCGGCGCCCGCGTTTTAATGATCTCTAACGAGCACCCTGAGGCCTTGGAACGCCTCGCTCCCAATGATGCCCTGGAGCAAAAGGTAAAGCTGGGCATGAAGATGCTACGTGACGCCAAAACGATGAAAATTACCTCGCGCGCGGGAAGCAACCTATCCGTGAACCTTGAAGGCGCCATCGCCGGCGGAGGCTGGGGCTGGGTGACACGACCCGGAATTATGTCTCATTGGCCGGGTGGCTTGTGTTTGTGTTTTCCAGCATCAGGAAAAGTTAATGGCACTCTAGTGCTAGATAGAGGCGACGTGAACCTGACCTTCAAGCGATATCTTGAAACACCAATCTGTCTGAAGATAGTGGATGACTACGTCACTGCCATTGAAGGTGATGGTGTGGATGCTGACCTGATGCGCAGTTACTATTCGGCCTGGAACGACCGGAATGCCTATGCCACCTCTCACGTTGGTTGGGGCATGAACCAGGGAGCCCGCTGGGATGCCATGACCATGTATGATCGCAAGGATTTTAACGGCACCGAACTACGTGCCTTCGCAGGCAATGTGGTCTACTCAACCGGCGCCAATGAGGTTGCCGGCAGACAGACCCTGGGTCATTTTGACCTGCCCATCCGGAATTGCACGGTTGAGTTGGATAACCAGGCCGTGGTCAAGAATGGCGTGCTACAAGGAGAATTAGTATGAACGACATTCCCAGTTTCGTTAGTCAGGGAGTTGGTCCTGTCCTGCTATTTTTGCACGGCATCGGCGGTAACCGCCATTCCTTCGGTTGGCAGCTTCCCGCTTTCGCCGACGGTTGGCGAGCAACCGCTTGGGACATGCCGGGTTATGGCGAAAGCGCGCCATTGGATGAAATGAGCTTCGAAAACCTGGCCCATGCAGTTGCCCGCCTTTTGGATCATCTAAAGGCGCCTACTGCGGCCCTTGTCGGACATTCTATGGGTGGCATGGTGGCCCAGGAATTCATAGTGCATTATCCTGATCGCGTTAGCGCCGTAGTGCTATCCGGAACATCACCCTCCTTTGGTAAACCAGGCGGCGACTTTCAAGAATGGTTCTTAGGCCAACGCCTTGCACCTTTGGATCGAGGCCTTAGTCCCAGAGATTTCGCCGGCGAATTGGTGCCTGGCATGATGTCCGCAAACCCGCCACAGAAGGCGATAGAATCGGCCATGTCTTCCATGTCGGCCCTATCAGCGGAAACATATCGAACCGCCCTGCATTGTCTGGTGAAATTCAATCAGCGGAAAGCGTTAGGCGATATATCTTGCCCCACCTTAGCCTTGGCCGGTGAGCTCGACGAGGCAGCTCCCGCGTCGATGATGAAGAAGATGGCCGGTTATATTCTTGATTGCCGGTATCATTGCCTGATGGGTGTAGGCCATTTGGCCAATCTGGAAGATCCGGATGCCTTTAACAGCGTCATTCGAGAATTTCTGGGCGAGGTAGCTTGATTGTGGCTACCCAGGAGCAACTTGTAGCCACGGCGCGTCAACTGGGCCAGGAGAAATTTTTGCCCCGCAGCGCCACCTACGACCGAGAAGGCCGTTTCCCTGCGGAAAACTATGATGACCTGCGCGAGGCAGGATTCCTCGGCCTAGTTATTCCAGAGCGCTACGGCGGCCTGGGTGTCGACTATGCTCGTTACATGGAGATCTCAGCGGAACTTGGCCGCTGGTGCGGCGCTACGGCTCTGACTTTCAATATGCATTGCGCCACCATGTTGTGGACTAGCCAGATGGCTGATGATCTGAAGATGACGCCCACGCAGCGCTACAAACATGAGAAGCGCCGCGCCGGCATCTACAAAAAAGTAATCAACGACGGTGCCATTTTTGCCCAGCCGTTCTCCGAACCCAACAGCGCGGCAGCGGCGGGAAAGGCTCCATTCGGAACCACCGCCAAAAAGGTAAGGGGCGGCTGGCGGGTCAATGGCCGTAAGCACTTCGCATCTCTAGCTGGGGCAGCAAACTATTACGGCGTGTTGTGCACCGAGGCAAAGGACATAGGCGAAGCGGATGCGCGCGACACCATATATCTGGCCATCGATGGAATGGCGGATGGTTTCAAGATAAGCGGTGACTGGGATGTCCTGGGCATGCGGGCAACATCCTCTAATAACCTGGAATTAACGGATGTGTTCGTGCCCAATGATCATCAACTTATGCCTCGCGGCAAGTACTACCAAGCCGCGCTGAATTGGCCCCACATGTTTATGAGCCTGTGCCCAACCTATATGGGCATCGCTCAAGCAGCCTTCGATTTTACTTGCGAATATCTGCGCGGCGAGGTGGACGGTGGGCCACCAGCAGGCAGCGCCCGGCATAGCGCCGCGAAGCAGATGGCGGTGGCCGAAATGCGTATTAAGTTGGAGCAAGCCCGCGCCCTGTTCGAACGCGCCGTTGGTGAGGCGGCCATAAACCCTTGCAAGGACGAACGCCTTCGCGCCTATGCGGCGCAATATACCGTCATGGAATTCGCGAACGATATCTGCCGCCTAGCCTTGCGCACTTGTGGCGGCCGTGCCATTTTCCGTAACCTGCGGCTGGAACAGCTTTACCGCGACAGTCGGTGCGGCTCTCTCATGTTGCCTTGGACGCCTGAGATTTGCATGGAGCGCCTTGGCCGGGAAAGCCTATTCGATCCCAGCGACCACCAGAAGGAATTATAGGACGCGATGGATATTTCCCATTGGATCAACCATTGGGCTGATTGGGACAGTGATCGAATTGCGGTGCATTTCGAAGGTCAGGATATTTCTTATGGCGAAATGGAGATTCGGGTCAGCCGCCTGGCGGCTATGTTGTCTGGCCAGTTAAACGTAGGCAAGGGGGACCGCGTAGCGCACCTGGGCTACAACAGCCCCGAGTTACTAGAACTTTTGTTCGCCTGCGCCCGACTCGGAGCCATGCTTGTCCCCTTGAATTGGCGATTGGCGCCACCTGAACATGCATGGATATTGCAAAATTGCGAATCGAAGGCGTTACTGGCGGAGCCTGACTTTGTGGATCACTTGAACAGCATTCGAGACGAAGTACCGGACCTTGCAATAATTCTCTACGGCGGCGGAGACCAATGGCATTCATATGAGGATCTCCTAACCGCGGCTGGAGCGGATGCCGGTGGCGGAACCTTGGACGATCCCGTAACCATCGTATACACATCCGGCACCACGGGCCGACCCAAAGGTACCCTACTGACCCAAGACGCCCTGTTCCATAATGCGGCAAATGCCATTGCTGCACACGACATCACCCGCAATGACCATGGCTTGACAGTTCTACCCATGTTTCATGTAGGAGGCATGAACATCCACACGACCCCTTCGATCTACGCCGGTGCAACCACGACCATTCAGGCGCGATTCGATCCGGCAAAAACGCTGACCGCAATCTCCGAACGAAAACCCACTATATTCCTCACTGTGCCTGCGATGACCTTGGGACTGATCTCCCATCCCAACTGGGAGACGACGGATCTTTCATCCCTACGTCTCGTCGGGATTGGCTCGTCGGCAGTACCGGAAGCTGCCTTGCGTGCCTTTTTGATTCGTGGTGTCCCGGCCACACAGATTTACGGACTGACGGAAAGCGCCCCGGTAGCCATTTGTCTGCCTCTGGAAGATGTAGAACGGAAGATTGGATCCTGCGGCAAACCAGCACTGCATACCAGGGCACGTATTGTTGACGATTATGGCATACCCGTCGCACAGGGCGAGGCAGGAGAGATAGTCTTATTGGGCAAAAACCTGTTTCAGGCATATTGGCGCAATGGAGAGGGCACCCGCGAAGCTTATACGGACGGCTGGTTCCATACCGGCGACATCGGTCACCAGGATGAGGATGGCTACTATTACGTAGATGAGCGCAAGAAGGACGTGGTGATTTCGGGCGGCGAGAATATCTATCCGGCGGAACTGGAAAATATTCTGGCTGATTGCACAGACCTGTTGGAAGCTGCGGTGATCGGCCGTCCCGACGAACGCTGGGGTGAAATTCCCGTAGCCTGCGTAGTACGCCGGCCGGGTAGCTATATCCAAAGCGCCGATATCCTGGAGTTATTCGAGGGACGTCTTGCCCGGTTCAAACATCCGCGCGGCGTGATCTTCCTGGAGACCTTGCCCCGCAATACCATGGGTAAAGTGGAAAAATTCACCTTGCGAGCGAAATTTGCAGCTAAAAAACAGTAAACCGCAAAAAGGTTGGTAGGTTGTCTCTACCATCGCCACAAATTCATTATATTTTGCAGCTAGAATTACTAGTATTTGGGAGACTAGACGGGGAATTGGTGTGAAACTGAAAGTTCTAGGACATTTGGTATTGATTGTGGCGGCGCTGTCGCATGGTGAGGCCCTCACGCAAACACGGATCAAAACGCCTGCAAAGCAGGCAATCTTGATCGATCACACCACGGGAACCGTTTTGTTTGAAAAAAACGCCGAGCAATCCATGGCGCCTTCCTCCATGTCCAAGCTGATGACCCTTTATATGTTGTTCTCCCGCCTAACTGCCGGAGGACTATCCATGGAAGACACCTTCCCGGTAAGCAAAAAGGCTTGGCGCATGGGTGGGTCAAAAATGTTCGTCCGCGTGAACACCCAGGTCAAAATATCCGATTTGATCCGGGGCATCATTGTTCAATCCGGCAACGATGCCTGTATCGTGGTGGCAGAAGGAATTAGTGGCGATGAAAACTCGTTTGCGGCGCAGATGAACGAAACCGCCCGGGGAATTGGCTTGCTGGATAGCCATTTTGTCAATTCATCCGGATGGCCGCATCCTGAACACATTACCACGGCCAAGGATTTGTCCATTCTAATCCGACTTTTAGTGGATAAGTTTCCAAATTTTTATCAAATTTTCTCGGAACGCAGTTTCACTTATTCAAAAATCCGTCAAGGCAACCGCAATCCACTGCTGTACAAGAATATCGGAGCCGACGGCTTGAAGACCGGCTATACGAAGGCAGCGGGCTACGGTTTGGCCGCTTCTGCTGTACGCGACGGGCGACGTCTGCACTTGGTAGTTAATGGCCTGAACAGCGTCAATCAGCGCAGCCGGGAATCACAACGCCTCCTTTCCTGGGGATTTCGTGCGTTCGGCAATTACACCTTATTCAAAGCAGGCGAAAAAGTCTCGGATGCCAATGTCTGGCTAGGCAATGAAGGTACCGTGCCATTGTTGATCGAGAATCCTCTGACCATAACCATACCCCGTAGGTCCCGCCGTACTATGAAGGTCAGTGTGAATTATTTAGGCCCGTTGCCAGCCCCCATTGTTAATGGCCAACAAATCGCTACCTTGCGCATCGAAGCGCCGGATATAGTTGCAATTGAGCGACCCTTGATCGCTGGAGCGGACGTGGCCCGCAAGGGGTTCGTTGGTCGCTTAAGTGCGGTGCTGGAACATCTGCTATTCGGTAGTAAATCCAACTAGGTCATGGCTGAGAATCAGGAACAAACCACTGGGCCCATCGCCACAGAGGAATTGATCGGCCATGTTGGAGCGGAAAGGGCCTTTCTGGAGACGGCTGCAACCGGTCGGATGCCCCATGCCTGGCTTATTTCCGGACCCCTGGGCATCGGAAAGATGACCTTGGCTTACCGCATGGCCCGCTTTCGACTAACGCAACAGGATGGCGACGACCTGTTTGGCCCTTCCGAGACGCTCCATATGGATAGCGGCAACCCCATATTCCATCGCGTTATGGCTGGGGGGCATGGAGACCTCCGGATCATAGAACGCGAGGTGAATTACCGTACCAAGAAACGGCGCAGCGATATTGTCGTGGATCAAATTCGTGACCTGAGCCGTTTTTTCACTATGACGTCGGCCGAGGGGGGTTGGCGAGTAGCCATCATCGACGGAGCGGATGAGATGAACCCTAATGCCGCTAATGCCCTGTTGAAGCTACTGGAGGAACCACCAGCGCGCAGCCTGCTTCTATTGGTCTGTCACGCACCGGGCCGGTTGCTTCCGACAATTCGGTCACGCTGTCGCCACCTTATTTTGAGGCCACTGAACGAAGCAGACGCTATGGCCGTGATGATGAAACAGGCTCCGGATTTGGACCAGAAGGATCGTCTTGGCTTGGTCCGACTGGCCGAGGGTAGCCCGGGCAGAGCACTCGCCATGGCGAAAGAGGGTGGATTGGAAGCCTATGGCGAATTATTGGCCATGGTACGGAATCTTCCGGATGTGGATTTTGCGGCGGTACATGCTCTGGGTGACAAGTTGAACCGAGCCAACAATGAAGAAGCTTACCGAGTCTGGGTTGACCTATTTCGTTTGTGGGTATCTCGCTTGGCACGTGGCAGCGCAGCGCGCGGCAGCTGGACCGAGGCCACCTTGGGTGAAGAGGACTTGGCCCGACGCCTGACAAACAATGTCAGCCTTGATCACTGGGTCGGGCTATGGGAAAAGATCGGTAGTTTGGCCATGAGAGCTGAACAGGTCAACTTGGATCGCAAGCAAGTGGTGATCAATGCCTTCATGGCATTGCAAAGTACGGCGCGCCAGTAAAGCCAAGGTTAGAACTGGAATACGACGATGGCAGAGGCCTATTACATCACGACGCCAATTTATTACGTCAATGACAAACCCCACATTGGTCACGCATACACGACATTAGCCTGTGATGTGATCGCGCGCTTCATGCGCCTGGATGGTTACGATGTGTTGTTCATGACCGGCACCGACGAACACGGTCAGAAAGTGGAGAAATCGGCCCATGCCGAGAATACGGACCCTTTGGCTTTTTGCAATCGCGTTAGCCAGAACTTTCACGACCTATCGCCACTGTTGAATTTTACCAACGACGGCTTCATTCGTACCACCGAAGAACGCCATACCAAGGCTTCTCAAGCTCTGTGGCGGGCGGTTGCAGACGCGGGGGATATCTATCTCGACAAATATGCCGGCTGGTATTCAGTGCGGGACGAAGCGTATTACGCCGAGGATGAGCTGCAAGATGGCCCAAATGGTCAAAAGCTGTCGCCTTTCGGCTCACCGATAGAATGGGTAGAAGAACCCAGTTATTTCTTCCGTCTATCCCAATGGCAGGATCGTCTGCTGTCCTATTACGAAGCCGATCCGAACCGCATTCTGCCCCTCAGCCGCCGCAATGAAGTGATTAGATTCGTAAAATCGGAACTGAGAGATCTATCTGTTTCGCGCACTTCATTTAGATGGGGGATACCCGTGCCGGGCGATGATGACCACATCATGTATGTCTGGTTCGATGCCTTAACCAACTACATAACCGCAGCCGGTTACCCGGATACAGAGTCAGAGAGGTTTAAGACGTTCTGGCCAGCCAATGTGCATATGGTGGGTAAGGATATCCTACGCTTCCACGCGGTCTATTGGCCGGCTTTTTTAATGTCGGCAGGAATTGAGCCACCAAAACGAATTTTCGCCCACGGGTGGTGGACTGTCGAAGGTCAGAAGATGTCAAAATCCCTAGGAAATTTTATTCCACCGCAAGACATTGTAGGAAAATATGGGTTGGATCAGGCACGTTATTTCATGATGCGAGAATTGCCCTTCGGCAACGACGGCAATTTCTCCCACATCTCTATGGTTAACCGTATAAACAGCGACCTTGCAAATGACTTCGGCAATTTGGCCCAGCGGGTCTTGTCTATGATCAACAAAAACTGCAAGGGGGCAGTGCCCACGCCGGGCCTGCTGAAAGTCGACGATTCCGCGCTTCTCATTCCGGCACGAGAACTGGTAGACAAGATGCGTGCGCATATCGAGGTGCAGGCGATCCATCTAGCCCTGACTGCTCTGTGGGACTTGGTCGGTCAAGCAAACCGCTACGTAGATTCACAGGCCCCCTGGGCCTTACTCAAAACTGATCCGGAACGTATGGCAACGGTGCTTTACGTGCTGGCCGAAGTGATCCGACATTTAGCCATCTTAGCTCAGCCGGTTGTGCCAGATGCTGCGGGCAAAATGCTCGATCAATTGGCAATTCCCCAAGACCAGCGCAAATTCCCTAATTTGGGTGAAGTCTACATGCTCACGCCTGGGACGCCCTTGCCTAAACCCCAAGGTATTTTTCCCCGCTATTCAGGCGATGAAGGGGCTAATTCGTGACCCAACTAGTCGATAGCCATTGCCATCTGGATTTTCCCTCATTGCGCGGCGACCTGGAGGGCGTGATGGAGCGGGCAGCAGCAGCCGGTATTGGCGCCATGGTAACCATTTGTACACGGGTCCAACAATTTCCCTCAATCCTGGAAATCGCCGAACGGTTCGAAAATGTCTATTGCTCGGTCGGCTTACATCCCCATGATGCAGCGGAAGAGCAAGATCTGACGGCGGCGCGCCTGGTGGAACTGGCAACCCATGACAAAGTTGTCGGTATTGGCGAAACGGGTCTGGATTATCATTACAACAAAAGCCCCCATGACATACAGGCCCAGATGTTCCGCCGCCACATTGCCGCATCTCGGGAATTGCAGATGCCTCTGATCGTTCACAGCCGGGCGGCGGACGGGGAAATGGTTGAAATCTTGCAGGAGGAATCCTCCAACGGAGCCTTTCCTGGTGTGCTGCATTGTTTTTCGTCCGGCCCGCAGTTGGCCCACGCTGCTCTAGAGCTTGGTTTCTATATTTCGTTCAGCGGCATACTGACCTTCAAGAATGCCCAGGAAGTGCGTGACATAGCGGCGGAAGTCCCCCTGGACCGATTATTGGTAGAGACCGATGCACCCTATCTTGCCCCCGCGCCCCACCGCGGTAAGGACAACGAACCCGCCTACGTCGCCCACACGGCCGCCAGGCTTGCTGAGATGTGCGGTTTGAGCATGGCTGAAATCACCCGGCAAACCACCCAAAACTTTCAACGCCTTTTCAGCAAGACTGCCTAGCGCAGGAAACGCTGGACCTTTTTTAGAGAGACGATTAAAAATTTGAATTGATCAAGCGCTAATGAACATCGGACCAGACCCTGCGCTTTACCATGTACAGCACGATTGTCAGAATTATTAGGTACAAGATCACTTTTACGCCCATCTGTTTACGTGCTTCCAAGGTGGGCTCGGAGACCCAGGCCAGGAATGTGACGACGTCCTTGGCAATTTGATCCTTGCTGTTCTTGGTGCCATCAACGTAATCCACCGCTTCGTCATCAATCGGCGGAGCCATCGCAATTTGGTGGCCGGGGAAATAGGGATTGTAACTCATCTCCTCCGCCATAGTGACGCCGCTGGGAGCGTCGGTGTATCCCGTTAACAATGAGTATAAATAGTTTTCTCCGCCGGTCCGGGCTTTTACGATCAGTGACAAATCAGGGGGATAGGCACCGTTGTTAGAGGCGCGCGCCGCTTTTTCGTTGGCAAATGGCGAAGGCATGTAATCCGACAATTTGCCCGGCCGCTCGAACATCTCGCCCTCATTATCGGGGCCGTCCATCACAGTGTACTCCCTAGCGATGGCCTTGGCTTGATCTTCATTCAAACCAATTTCAAGCAGATTGCGGAAGGCTATGTACTTCAGACCATGGCAGCCACTACACACTTCCTGGTAGACCTGAAGACCACGCTGCACTGCGGCTCGGTCAAAGGTGCCGAAAATGCCGCCGTGGCTCCATTCAATTTTTTTGGGTGCGTCCACATCGCCTGCGGCCCAGATTGCAGGAGAGAGGATAAATGTCGCAAAGGCAAAAATAAGACCACGTTTATACATCAGGCACGATCCTCCGCCTTGGCAACCGCGTTATTGATGTCTCCACTATCTTTGCCACTTTCCAAAACCGCTGTAGCGATAGAATTTGGCAACGCCTTGGGTTGTTCAAACCAGCCGATTAACGGCAAAGTTAAGAAGAACAGGAAGTACAGTGCCGTCGCTAGCCGGCCAAACACGATAAACACACCTTCTGGTGGATTACCACCCACATAACCAAGGACTACGCAATCAATTAAGAAGGCCCAGAACAACATTTTATAAACCGGGCGAAATCGCGCCGAGCGAACTTTAGACGTATCCAGCCACGGGAGGACGAAAAGGATCAGAATTGCTGCAAACATAGCGATTACGCCGAGCAGCTTGTCCGGGATCGCCCGCAAGATGGCGTAAAACGGTAGGAAGTACCATTCGGGAACGATATGCGGCGGCGTCACCAGAGGATTGGCCGGCGTGTAATTATCTGGATGGCCGAGAAAATTGGGCGCGAAGAATAGCGTGATGGCAAAGATAATGCCAAACACTCCCATGCCATAGAGATCTTTCACTGTGTAATAGGGATGAAACGGGATGGTGTCTTGGGGACCCTTGATGTCGATACCCAAAGGGTTATTGGATTTGTGGTGATGCAACGCCCATAGATGCACAAACACCACGCCGAACATTACGAACGGAAGCAGATAGTGCAAGCTATAGAACCGGCTCAGGGTAGGCTGATCTACAGAAAATGCACCCCACAGCCAGGTCACGATGTTCTCACCCACTAACGGAACCGCCGAAAACAGGTTGGTGATCACTGTGGCGCCCCAAAAACTCATCTGACCCCAAGGCAACACATAGCCCATGAAAGCAGTGGCCATCATCAGAATGAATATGATGATACCCATCCACCACAAAATCTCACGTGGCGCCTTATAGGAGCCATAATAAAGACCTCTGAAAATGTGGATATAGACAACAATGAAGAAGAAGGAGGCGCCGTTGGCGTGCATATAACGTAGTAGCCACCCATAGTTCACATCGCGCATGATGTGTTCCGTACTATCGAACGCCATGGACGCGTGTGGCGTATAATGCATTGCGAGCACGACGCCAGTGACGATCTGCAAAACCAGCATGATCCCGGCTAGGGACCCCATGTTCCACCAATAGTTCAGGTTTTTAGGCGTCGGGTATGCGACAGCCGAACCATGAATGAAGCTGAAGACCGGTATCCGGTATTCAATCCACTTGATTACGGCATTGTTCGTTTGAAAGGTTGATTCACCTGACATAGCTGGCCCCTAGCCGATTTTGATGTTGCTATTGTCTAAGAAGACATAGTCGGGCACAGTCATGTTCACCGGTGCAGGTCCCTTGCGAATGCGTCCCGAGGTGTCGTAGTGGGAGCCGTGGCAGGGGCAGAACCAACCGTTGTATTCCCCTTGCTGCCCCAGGGGCACGCAACCCAAGTGCGTGCAGACGCCCACAAGAATAAGCCATTCCGGCTTTTCCGCCCGCTCCGTGTCTGCCTGAGGGTCCGGAAGATCATCCAATGATACCGCCTTGGCTGCGGCGATCTCTGCTTGGGTGCGATGGCGGATGAAAACCGGCTTGCCCCGCCAATTCACCGTGATCGACTGACCCGCTGCAATACTAGATAAATCAACTTCAATCGAGGACAACGCTAAAACGTCCTTTGAAGGATTCATTTGATCGATAAAAGGCCATGCGGCGCCGGCGACACCAACCACGCCCAGACCACCGGCCGTCACGTATAAGAAATCCCGGCGCCTAGGGTCCTGTTCACCCTCGCCTTTATCATCCGCCATGGTTCGATCGCTTTCCATTAATTCTTTCGGGAGATTGGAGGCTCTTATTTGTCATGGCAAGGGTCATTTGTCCAGTCATCGCGGGGCGGTCAGCCCGCATAAATCATAGCGATGGTGGACTTTTCCTAAACACTGGCCATAACGGTGCAAATCAGCAATGCTGTGCCATGCGTCTAGCTCTATATCAACCTGATATTCCGCAAAACACCGGCACCTTGATCCGTCTGTGCGCCTGCCTGGATGTACCAATTGATATTATTGAGCCATGTGGTTTCACCTTCACGGACCGGCAGTTGCGTCGGGCGGCGATGGATTATACCAAGGATGCAGAATTACGGCGGCATGATTCGTGGGACCAATTTTTGCCTCAAATTTCGGGCCGGTTGGTTCTAGCTACCACCAAGGCTGATAGCCCCTACACGAAGTTTACCTTCCAGGCCGACGACCATATCCTTCTCGGACAGGAACAATCCGGCGTACCAGGTGAAGTTCATGAACAGGCCGAAGCCCGCCTCCAAATCCCCATGCAAAAGGGGGCCCGATCGTTGAATATTGCCGTTGCTGGTGCGATGATTTTAGGGGAGGCCTTGCGTCAAACCCATGGATTTCCTGGAGCAAAAGGGTGACCCCTTGACGACGCAATCGCCCTATGCGTGGGTCATTATCAAGTACCAGACATTAGAAATTCCTACTATGCAGATTTTGGAACGGAGGGAGTCGCAGAAGCCGCAAGCCAGGGTAAATAATTGCTAGATCATTCCACTACTGTCGTCCGAATTGCCAAACAGGGTTGGTATGGGCTGGACAAACGCGCCGGTGCCTGGCAGTCCAACCGTCGGCAGCTTAATTTTTATAGACGGCGACGGTGACAATGATATAGCCCGCGCAGCGATCGTTGATGTAGTTCTGGCATCGCAGTTCACTTAAATGGCCCAGGGAACACCGGCCTGGTGACTAAGACAACCAATTAGCCTCTAGTCCTTTACAATTAGGCCATTTTGGCAAAGGCCCTCGCCTAGGCGGACATCATTGATGTAGCAAATCCCGGCGCCTAAAAAGTCGGTTGACAGCTCATTAGGGGAAAATTATATGTTGTACTCGTAAATGATAATAATTCTTAATTGCAAACATAGAATAACAAAGAGAGTTAACTAACATGAAGTACAATTCGGTATTGTTTCGGGCTGCTATCGTGGTGGCTGTGCTTGGCCCTGCTTTACCCTTGGCAACCGCTGTCGCAGCCGACGAAGTCAACCTCTATTCATCCCGACAACCCTATTTGATAAAACCATTACTTGATGCCTTCACTGCGGAGACCGAGATTAAGGTCAACATGGTTTATATGAAAAAGGGCATGTTAGAGCGGCTGAAATCGGAAGGCATAAATAGCCCAGCTGATCTGATCCTAACCACGGATATAGGCAATCTGCACAACCATGATATGGCTGGCCTCCTACAACCCGTAGAATCCGCGATTCTATCGTCCAACATTCCGGCGCAGTACCGTCACCCCGCTGGCAACTGGTTCGGTCTAACGGCTCGAGCGCGTGTGATTTATGCATCCAAGTCCCGGGTTAAGATCGGCGAAGTCACAACCTATGAAGATCTGACCCACCCCAAGATGAAGGGCAGGGTGTGCACCCGCTCGGGTAAGCATGTCTATAATGTTTCGTTACTCGCCTCCATCGTAGTCGCCAAGGGAGCCCAGGCCGCCAGGGATTGGGCAAATAGACTGAAGGCCAATCTGGCGCGCAAACCCCAGGGCAATGACCGGGCCCAGGTCAAAGCGGTTTTTGAAGGCGAATGCGATGTTGCCGTGGGCAACACCTATTATATGGGCAAGATGGTCACGAACGAGAAAAAACCGGAGCAAAAGGAATGGGCCGCATCGGTCAAAATTATCTTCCCCAATCAGAAAGGCCGGGGAACTCACGTTAATGTATCTGGCGCGGCCGTGACTCAAAGCGCAAAAAATAAGTCCAATGCCATTAAGCTGATCGAGTTCCTAAGCAACGATGCTGCACAGAAAATATATGCAGAAAGAAATTTTGAGTATCCCGTCAAGCCCGGCGTGCCGTGGCATCCCTTAGTTGCCTCATGGGGCAAATTCAAGGCGGACAACGCCTTTTTGTCCAAAATTGCCAGCCAGCGCATGGTGGCCAGCAAATTGGTGGATCA
>CAZDQC010000014.1:8078-45539 GCA_964507245.1 uncultured Rhodospirillaceae bacterium | reverse complement strand
GACGGTTACACCTAACAGCTAAGTCTATAGATGGTTATGATAGGGTGAATATAGCATGTGGTGGAGACGAATTTGATGGAATGGCGCATCAGCGACAGTTTAGTCGACTATCAGCAGGCTGTAAGGACCATGGAGGACCGGGTTGCCGCCATCCGGGCCGGCGGGAAGGATGAGCTGGTCTGGCTTTTGGAGCATCCCCCCCTATATACGGCCGGCACCTCGGCCAATTCGGCTGATTTGCTGGATGCAGGTGGGCTAACTGTTTATAAAACTGGACGTGGCGGTCAGTATACATACCACGGACCTGGCCAGCGCGTTGCTTATGTCATGCTGGATCTGCAGGCTCGGAAACTGGATATTCGCCGCTATGTGTCAATGCTGGAGGATTGGTTGATTGCCACGCTGAACCGGTTTGGTCTGCGCGGGGAACGTCGGGACAGCCGGGTCGGTATTTGGATCAACTCGCGCCACGGTAGGGAGGACAAAATCGCTGCCTTAGGCGTTCGGGTGCGCCATTGGATTACATACCATGGTATTTCTCTGAATGTAGATCCTGAATTGTCCCATTACGGCGGTATCGTACCCTGCGGTATCCAGGGGCACGGTGTCACTTCTTTGGCTGACCTGGGGAAACCCGTCGACATGACGAAAGTAGATGTGCACCTTCGCCATGCTTGGGACGAAGTTTTTGGAAAAACAGCGGCACTCTCGCAAGAATGAGTGGCTCACAATAACTAGCCTTCCGGCGTCCTAGGTTTCCAAATGGAATGGGAATTTAGACAGGGGCCGTGCTCGGCAATGGGAAACGGCACCCGCGCACGTATGGAATTTCGCGGAGGTAATACATTGAGCTTTGTCCACCGTATATTTTTTTACGAATGGCAGGTTTCTTATGCAAAAATATCCACGAAATTTTAATTTGTTTAGATTCTGGGTTTCCAATCCGCCTGAAGGGCTCGCTAATCGTCGGCAATAATGGTTAAGTCGTCTACAATCCCCGGCCAATAATTACTTTCATGATCTCGTTACTGCCAGCATAAATGCGTTGCACCCTTGCATCAGCCCACGCGCGAGCAATGGGAAACTCCCACATGTAGCCATAACCACCGTGCAGTTGCAGGCATTCGTCGATCACCTTGCCCTGTAGATCTGAGGTCCACCATTTCGCCATTGCAGCGGTTTCGGCATCCAGTTTGTCCTCCAGCATGAGGCTTATCAATTTGTCCACGAAGGTGCGAGCCACGGTCACTTCGGTCTTGGCTTCCGCCAGCTTGAACTGGGTATTTTGCAAGTTAATGATTGGTTCGCCAAAGGCCATGCGTTCTTTGGCATAGTCGATCGTCCATTCTAATGCCGCCTCCATGCTAGCGACAGCGGAGACTGAAACCTGTAGTCGTTCCCAGGCCAATTCTTGCATCAGATAGACAAAGCCCTTGCCTTCTTCACCCAGCATGTTGGTCATAGGGACGCGTGCTTCGTTGAAGAACAATTCTGAGGTGTCCTGTGCCTTCATGCCAATTTTTTCCAAATTGCGCCCCTTATGAAATCCCTCTGTATCCGCCTCCACGAGAACCAGGGAGGTGCCTTTGGCGCCGGCCTCTGGGTCGGTCTTGCAGACCACGATGACTACGTCGGCCATGGCGCCGTTGGTAATAAAGGTTTTTGAGCCGTTGATGACCAACTCGTTACCTTTCTTGATGGCGGTGGTTCGCACGCCCTGGAGGTCACTACCTGCCCCGGGTTCCGTCATTGCGATGGCCCCGATGATCTCACCCTTCGCCATTTTTGGTAGGTATTTTTCTTTCTGCTCCGTCGAGCCATAGCGATTGATATACGGCGCAACGATTTCTGAATGTAAGCCGAAACCGGGGCCTGAGGCGCCGGCGCGGGCCAGTTCTTCCATCAGGATGATGCTGAAGGTGCGGTCCACGCCGCCGCCACCGTATTCCTCCGGCATGGAGGCGCAGAGCAAGCCCAGTTCGCCGGCTTTGGCCCATGCTTCCCGGCTGATCTTGCCGACTTTTTCCCATTCCGCGTGAAATGGCGCTATTTCGTCCTCAACAAATCGGCGAACAGTGCCGCGGAAGATGTCATGATCGTCTTTGAATAATGTTCTTTCAATGCCAGCCATATGGCCTCTCCTACTTGCAAATTTATAGTGCCGCTAAGCGGAAACCTTGTTCCATAGCGCGCAGAGCGTCCACTTCGCTCGCTTTATCGGCGCCTCCAATCACGTGCACTTTCATCCCAGCCGCAATCAGATCGTCTTGCAAATTTCGCAGTTCTTCCTGCCCGGCGCAGACCACGATGTTGTCCACGGCAATTAGCCGATCTATTTTATCCACCGTGATATGCAGGCCATCTCCATCAATTTTGCGGTATGTGACACCGCCAATCATTTCTACTCCCTTCATTTGCAGTTCCGCCTTAAGGGCCCAGCCCGTGGTAAGTCCAAGACTACGACCCAAGGCCTGTGGTTTGCGTTGTAGCAGGGTGATCTGCCGCGGCGATTGCATCTCAGGGCCGGCGGGGGATAGGCCGCCGTCATGTTCGGGATCGCGGTCCACTCCCCACTCCCGCAACCAGCGGTCAATATCAGGCTTGGCGGGATCGCCCGGGCCGAATTCATGAGCCAAAAACACCGCTGTATCAAAACCGATTCCACCTGCGCCAATAATGGCGACGCGGTGACCGACGGCCTTTTGGTCCTTGAGCACATCCACATAGGACAGCACCATCTCGTTATCGACGCCTGGCAGATCCAATGCACGAGGAGTAACGCCAGTGGCTAAAATTACTTCGTCATAGCCGCCTGACAGCAGCTCTTTCATGGTGGCACGCTTATTCAGGTGCAAAATTATGCCAAGGCGTTTAATTTGGGCCTGCCAATAACGGATGGTCTCGCCATAATCTTCCTTGCCGGGAATGGTCATCGCCATGTTGAACTGCCCACCAACACGATCCGATGCCTCGAAAATCGTGACGTCATGTCCTCG
The DNA here is from genome assembly GCA_964507245.1 of uncultured Rhodospirillaceae bacterium. Taxonomy (GTDB): domain Bacteria; phylum Pseudomonadota; class Alphaproteobacteria. Next base: position 42,543 of record CAZDQC010000014.1, on the reverse strand, counting down.
TTTAGCGGCAGTAACAGCGTAGGACATCCCCCCCGGTCCCGCGCCGACTACCACCAGTTTTTTGGCGGCCGCAGCGGGTTTGATCTCTAGCTCTGTTTCGTAACAGGCCCGTGGATTGACCAGGCAAGTGCAGACCTTGCCCTTGAAGATATAGTCCAGACAGCCCTGATTACAGGCGATGCAGGTGTTAATCTCATCCGCCCTTCCGGCTATGGCCTTGGCGACAAGATCGGCATCGGCCAGGAAGGGCCGTGCCATGGAAACCATGTCGGCGCTACCGGCCGCGATCAATGCCTCGGCCTGATCGGGGTTATTGATCCTGTTGGAGGTAATGATCGGTACGCCGACCTTACCCATCAGTCGCGACGTGACCCAGGCGAAGGCGCCACGGGGCACAGAATGCATTATTGTCGGTATGCGAGCTTCATGCCAGCCGATGCCGGTATTGAACATAGTGGCACCAGCTGATTCAAGGGCCTGTGCCAGTTTTACCGTTTCAGCCCATGACAAGCCACCTTCCACGAGGTCCAGCATAGACAGGCGGTAGAGGATGATAAAATCTTCGCCGCAGGCTTGCCGCGTCTGGCGCGTCACTTCGATGGGAAAGCGCAGGCGGTTCTCCAGGCTACCACCCCATTGGTCTTCCCGTTGATTAGTTCTAAGAGATATAAACTGCGTTATCAAATATCCTTCCGAACCCATGATTTCCACGCCGTCATAGCCGGCATCCCGGGCTCGCCGGGCGCAGGTGGCGAAGTCCTCGATGGTCTTTAGAATCTCATCTGGGTTAAGAGCGCGGGGAGTGGTCGGGTTGATACGAGAGCTAATCGGGGAGGGAGCGACGGGTTCAGGTATACGGGAATATCGGCCTCCATGCAGGATCTGCATCAGGATTTTGCCGTGCGCCTGATGCACTGCATCCGTGATTAAGGCATGTCCTTTGGCACCGTCTTCTAATGTGGCGCCGCCAAGTCCCAGACTGCCGGATTTATTCGGCGAAATTCCACCGGTGACGATTAAGCCGGCTTGTCCGGCTGCTCGGTCACCGAAAAATCGCGCCATACGCCGAAATCCATCAGGGTGCTCTTCCAGACCGGTATGCATAGAGCCCATCATGACCCTGTTTCGCAGTGTAGTGAAACCGAGCTCCAACGGCGCAAGCAGGTGGGGATAGAAGGCAGACATAATTTTCGCTCCGGTCAGGTTTGTCCTTGGTTGGCAGGGCGGCTGGAATACTTTTGTTCTTATCCAGTAGTTGGTGTATCAGATTACAACTTTCCCACAACTCGGCGACTGCTTCCTCAAAATCACGGCGTTGTTGTTCAAACACAAATTAGCGCTGCATTCTAGGGCGAGGTAAGTAGCGAAGGAGCAAAAGGCAACGGGCGCCCATCTTGTTTGCTCTGTCGGCTGCAGTTTGGTTATTGCCAGAGATTCAGGCGCGGTCTCAGATCGCTATCACGCATTGGAATTGCGCCCCATTTGCCACATAGTATTGGCTCGTACTTACTTTGGCACCCGACCACGATCTAAACTTTCACGCTGTGTGGTGCCTATCAAGCCAGTTGCGCCTGACGTCGTTGCTGGTAAGGGCAAGGCGATTGGCTGGCGTCGCCGCAATTTTGTTGCGGGCACTGCATAAATTTGTTTGTCTGCTTCCATTAACAACACGCCTGCAAAAGTGTTGCCCCACCTATACCCTAAATTTTCCCACGCACCGGCAGTGCGTAACAGCAAGCGAGACCGTAGCGGCGGGACATAAAGGGCTGATATCCGTTCACCAGGCAGAAATAGATTGTCACGTAACAGACGCGACAACTGACCCGGACTATAGGGGTGACCCTGCCCAAAAGGCGTTCGCTCCATCCGCGCCCAGATGCCTCGACGATTTGGCACCACCACCAACAGCCGACCACCGGATGCCAGTACGCGCCAGACCTCCCGAAAAAGTGGCACCACTTGCTCGGTATTTTCCAGCCCATGAACAAGCAATACCCGGTCGACGCTGGCATCGGGCAACGGTAACTCCATTTCGTCGGCCAATGCGACCTGATTGCAGTCCCGGAGGGGCCAACGGTGTACGCCCTGTTGGGCGGGCATGAACGCCACGACCCTTTGTGCCTCGCCCTGGAACTGGCGCAGGTAAGGAGTCGGGTAGCCAAGCGCTAGCAGATCTAAACCGCTTAAGTCAGGCCACAACTGCCGGATTCGGTACCGGACAAACTTGCGCGCTACCTGTCCTAGTCGCGTCCCATAGAATTCTCGCAAATCTATGACATCAGGTCGCATGGTACATCAATGCATCCCCAGCTATGTATAACAACTATATGGCACATTATTCGCGGCGGCCCATCGCGTAATTGACGCCAAAATCTGTGAACTATCCACGTACATTCATTTCATCGAACAAGGCATCAATGACCCGGTCATTGATTTCAACACTATATTTTTTGCGAAGAGCCGACCGGTATTGCGCCAATATATCATCGGTCATAGAACCTCGGACAAACTCGGTCAGGCGGTTCAGATTTTCTTTACCTTTTTTGTGGTCAGCATTGATGACCTTAACCAGCCGCACTATGGAGTGGCTGACGCCATCCTGTGCCGGACCTTCCGCTATCTCTCCATCGCGAAGCCCGAACAACTTGGTTGCTAGTTCGCCACCCAGTTTCTGATGAATTCCTGCCTTTTGTCTGTTGAGAGGTCCCAGGGTCTTGACGGTAGAAACGCCGGCTTTGGCAAGGCTAGCCAGTTTTTTTCCGGAGCGGGTCTCTGCCGCAATTTTTTCCGCTTGCTCGCTGCCGGCCTTGGCTCGTCGTTCCTTTAAGACTGCCTTGCGAACTTCGCTGCGCACCTCGCCTATCGGTTTCACCGTGGTCTCGGTGATTTTGTTGACCTGGACCAAGTAATAGCTCCCATCAGAGGCTTCTTTTAACTCCCCTTCATCACCGATTTGGATTGCGAAGGCTTCACGGATAAAGCTGGGGGCCTTCGGCAGGGCGGCTACAGGATTCCCGTCCCGGCCTCTACCTCGACTATCCACTGCAGATAAAACCCCGTGATTAAGATTAAACGCCTCGGCAATCTCTTTCAGTGTCGAACCGCCCGCCAGTTCATCCTCTACTTTGTTAGCCAACTCAAACATGGTCTCGGCTGCTTTCTCCATCTTGACCTCTTGGATCAATTGCTCGCGAACCTCCGTGACCGGTTTTGTGTGGCCTACTATGACATCAAGAACCCGGAAAATATGCCAGCCCAATCCGGTTTCGATGGGTTCGCTTATCTGACCCTTCGACATGGCAAAGACGGCTTCCGCGGCCTCTTCGGGCAAATCGGCCTTTAACATGCGGCCCAACTTGACGGATTGCTTATCCATATCTGCCAGTTCCTTCGCCACGGCATAAAAATCTCTGCCATCCTTCAGGCGGTCGGCAATTTTTAGTGCAGCTGTTTCCTCCGCGACCACAACTTGCTCCACCTCCCGGCTGGCAGGAATGGTGAACTCGTTCAGGCGAGCTTCGTAGGTCGCCGCCACTTCCTCGTCAGAGGCAAGAATTTCGTCTAACAAATGTTCAGGTCGTAGGGTCAGATACAACAGGGAACGGAATTCTGGCGCCATGAACTGGTTCTTATGCGCCTCGTGATAGGCGTTTAAATCGGTTTCGGTGGGATTGGCGACGGCCGTTATCTTGTCGTAAGGCAGATTGAGAACTTCGAAAATCCTCGTTTCCTCTTGGAATTGGTAAAACGCTTGGACCACGGGTGCCGGTACCTGTGTTCCACCGGTAATGGATGCAAACAATTGGTCGCGAGATAGGTCACGGCGCGATGCCGCGATGTAAGTCTGTTCATTAAATCCATTCTGGGCGATCACCTGCTCGAAACGCAGCTTATCAAAGCGCCCAAAGCTATTTTTAAAGGCTGAGGATTGCTGAATCCATGCGACGATATCTGCGTCCGAAATTGTTAGTTCAAGTTCCGCCACTTCTTGGTCATACAATGCCCGCGTTACGGCCTGCTGTATTACCTGATCCACCATACCCAATTGCCGGGCCTGCTGGGTGTCAAAAGAGGGGCCAAGGCTTTGCTGCATGCGACGGACCTGACGCTTAAAATCGTTGAGGATTTCACCTCCACTGATCCTGATATCGGCCACTGTCACTACGGCAGCATCCGGTTTCAGGCGGAATAGGTCTCCAATTCCCCAGGCAGCGAAGCTGAGGACCAATAGTCCTAAAAAAATCTTGACAATCCAGGAGCCGGTACTTTCACGTAAGGTGTTCAGCATGCTGTATTCTGATCCAAATAATTCATTCAAATTTTGCTACTGCGAACGCCGCGGGTAACCGTTGAAACGGCGCGGCATCATAGGAACCGAGCAGCTTTGGAGCAAGCATCGATCAGGGCTCTTTGATCATACCCGCGACGGCAAATTTCTGCTACATCTTGCCCAAACGGATCGACAAACGAGGATGATGGATATGGCTGCAAAAATACGCCCCCTGATTGCCGGAAACTGGAAGATGAATGGCCTGAAATCGGTCGGCAAACGAGAGGTGACGAAATTGGTGACGCGACTGGCAAAACGACCAAGGGCGGAATGCGACGTGCTGATTTGCCCGCCTGCTACACTGTTGGCGACCCTCCATGAAGCCGTAAAGAGCAGTCGCGTTGCGATTGGGGGGCAGGACTGCCATGCGAACGAGGCGGGACCTCATACTGGCGATGTTTCCGCGGCCATGTTAATGGATTTGGGTTGTGCATACGTCATTGTCGGCCATTCGGAACGGCGTGCCGAGCATAAGGAAAGCAACAAGATGGTTCGCGCCAAGGCGGAAGCAGCACATAAAGCAGGCCTGCGCGCTATCGTTTGCGTCGGTGAAACGGCGGCAGAGCGAAAGCGCGGCAAAACGTTGGAGGTAGTCGGAAAACAACTAACGGTATCGCTGCCCGGGAATTGCATCGCCAAAAATACCGTGATCGCATATGAACCGATCTGGGCGATTGGTACCGGCCTGACCCCAACGACGGATGACGTGGCGGAGGTTCATGGCTTTATCCGGGCCCGGTTGCAAAGGCGGTTTCGTGACCAGGGAGGTAATATGCGGCTGCTATATGGGGGTTCTGTAAAAGGATCCAACGCGGCTGAACTTTTGTCGGTGCGAAATGTTAATGGTGCTTTGGTTGGCGGGGCATCCTTGTCCGTTGCTGACTTCTGGCCCATCGTCCAGACATGTATTTAGGTGGAGTAGCGTCATGAGCGAAGATCATGATAATAGCCATTTGAGCGATACTGAACTACGGGTACGCACTCTGGAATCTTTGTTGATTGACAAGGGAATTGTCGATCCCGAGGCTTTAGAGGTGCTAATTCAGACGTATGAAGAAAAGATCGGTCCGCAGAACGGATGTCACGTGGTGGCTCGTGCCTGGTCCGAGCCCGAATATAAGGATTGGCTGTTGCGGGATGCCACTGCGGCTATTGCAGATATGGGTTATCAGGGCCTTCAAGGTGAACATATGTATGTGGTAGAAAACACCTCGGGCGTTCATAACTTGGTCGTCTGCACGTTGTGTTCCTGTTACCCTTGGCCCGTTCTGGGACTACCGCCCACTTGGTATAAATCAGCGCCCTACCGGTCCCGTGCGGTGATCGACCCGCGGGGCGTACTGGCGGAATTCGGTACCGAGGTGGGTTCTGATATTGCGGTGAGAGTCTGGGATAGCACTGCGGAATTGCGGTATCTGGTGTTGCCTGAACGACCTCAGGGTACGGATGGGATGAGCCAAAAAGAGCTGGCTCAACTGGTCAGTCGCAACGCCATGATCGGCGTTGAAAAGGTGGCGGCACCATGAACGGTGCCCACGATCTGGGCGGTATGCACGGCCTTGGTCCCATTGGGGCGGAGCCGGGCGAACCAGTTTTCCATTATGATTGGCAACGACGCATCATGGCGATGAACATGGCGGCTGGTGCCATAGGAAAGTGGAACCTCGACATGTCCCGCCATGCCAAGGAAAGGCAATCGCCCGCACAATACCTGCGTAACAGTTATTACCAGAACTGGCTTGTGGGGTTGGAGAAATTGCTACTGGAGACTGGGTTGGTCACGGCGGATGAACTAGCAAACGGCCAGTCTGCGACACCCTTTCCTGACGATTTGGCTCAAAGGGTGTTAAAGGCAGAAAATGTGAAGGAGATCGTTCGGCGCGGCGGGAAATTTACTATGGATGATGATGTTCCACCTCTGTTCAGAGTTGGTCAAAAAGCGCGCGTCTTGAACAATCATCCCACGGGTCATACCCGTGCGCCCCGATATGCGCGCGGCAAAATTGGCATCGTTGAGAGGGACCATGGTGTTTTTGTGTTCGCCGATGAAAATGCTAAGGGACAGGGCCATCGCCTGCCGCAACATATTTATGGCGTCAAATTTCCCGCCCAGGAACTCTGGGGCTCCAACGTTGCTGCAAATGATTGCGTCCTGATAGACCTTTGGGACGGACATCTTGAGGCAGCGGAGAGCATAGTTGGCGGCCAAATTTTTTTTCATAGGGTTACCATTGAACCCAATGACATACTGGCGTTGCCAATTCCCTCGGATCGTTTATATCCGACTCTGCATGTTTGACCCAGAAGTTCGGAGAGGGTGCGCTGTTCAGATGGTTTGTGCACATGATAATCAAAATTCGAGAAGGGACACGACGGTTGCGTCCCCGAGATGGACTTCATTACGTCCGAGAAGGGTGCCGGCAGGAAATTTGTCTACCAAATAGAATTTTTGATCCCGAATATCTAAGATCTAAACCAACCGGGAACTGCAGTGGTGTCACTGCGAGCAATTACATTTTCGACGCCGCGGGGATGAAGTCCGCCGCCCGTTGGTCGCGCCCTGTCGCAACCTATTCGCTGGCCGGATCGCCCGCGACGCGGGTATGGCGCATGACGCGCGGCTCATTGTAATTGTAAGGTCGTGCCGCATGCAGGGCGCAACGGTTATCCCATATGAATACATCGCCTGGCTGCTTAAATGAGAACGGTTAGCCAATCGTCGGTTCGCCGAATAAAGAAATGGCGCTAAACTACGCGGTTGGCAGGACAACGTTGATGGTGTAAAAGCCGCCGTCGTGGTCAAGCTCGGCGGGTATTTGGCTTTGGAGATACCGTCTATCGGATGCGAACATGCAAGAAGTCTTACTAGTCATACATTTAATGCTGGCGATTGCCATCGTCATCACTGTGCTGCTGCAGCGCAGCGAAGGCGGTGCTCTGGGCATGGGTGGCGGCGGAGGCGGTGTTGGTGGCGGCCTGATGACTGGTAGGGAAGCCGCCAATTTGTTGACCCGTTCGACGGCGTTTCTGGCCGCCTGTTTCTTCGCCACTTCGCTGACCTTGACAATTCTGGCCGGAAATTCGGGTGAGCGCGGGTCCATCCTTGAACAATCCGAGCCTGGTGGCACGCCGAATCAATCGTCCTCTCCGGCCAGCCCAACGGTACCGACGGATAAGTAAATTTTACGTAAGTCTTAGTAAGAGCGCTAATTTTGGGCCGTAATGAAGTAACGCTTTGGTCTTTGCTGAAGCTCGGCTACAATATAGTTCCATGACGCGGTATATTTTCATAACCGGCGGCGTGGTTTCCTCGTTAGGTAAAGGACTAGCTTCGGCCGCCTTGGGCGCGTTGCTGCAAGCGCGTGGTTATTCTGTCCGCTTGCGCAAACTGGACCCCTATCTCAACGTTGATCCGGGAACTATGAGCCCCACGCAACACGGTGAGGTCTATGTGACAGACGACGGCGCGGAGACCGACTTGGACCTGGGTCACTATGAACGTTTCACAGGGGTGTCCAGCCGGCAAAGCGACAACGTGACGACGGGCCGCATTTATCAGCAGATTTTGGCCAAGGAACGTCGCGGCGATTATCTGGGCGGAACAGTGCAGGTAATTCCCCATGTTACCGATGCCATCAAGGATTTTGTCCTCAATAAGATAGAGGGTACGGATTTTGTCTTGTGTGAAATCGGCGGCACAGTGGGTGATATAGAAAGTCTACCGTTCCTAGAGGCGATCCGCCAACTGGGCAATGATCTGCAGCGCGGCCAGACGGCTTATGTTCATGCAACATTGGTCCCGTTTATTTCAGCCGCTGGCGAGCTAAAGACCAAACCGACCCAGCATTCTGTGAAGGAACTGCGTTCAATCGGTATTCAGCCTGATATTCTACTTTGCCGCAGCGACCGGAAAATTCCACTCCATGAGCAAAGCAAAATCGCCTTGTTCTGCAATGTCCGGGAATCCTGTGTGATCCAGGCCTTGGACTGCCGCTCAATCTACGAAGTTCCCCTATCCTACCATGAAGAAGGGTTCGACCGTGAGGTATTGAGTATTTTTGGTATCGATGATCCACCGTCGGCTGATTTGAGCCGATGGCAGGATATCCATAGTCGGATTGAGAATTTGGAGGGTACGGTAAAGATTGCCGTGGTGGGCAAGTACACTGACCTGCAGGACGCGTACAAATCTCTAGGCGAAGCCCTTGTGCATGGTGGTTTGGCCAATCGGGTCAGGGTGGAATTGCAGTGGATTGAGAGCGAAATGTTCGAACAGCCTGATGCTGTGCAACGTCTGGAAGGTGTCGACGGCATATTGGTGCCGGGCGGATTTGGCGAACGGGGTTCAGAAGGCAAAATTGCCGCTGCCACCTTTGCTCGCACCAAGAACGTTCCATATTTCGGCATCTGTTTTGGCATGCAAATGGCGGTGATCGAAGCGGCGCGAAATCTGGCGGGATTGAGTGGGGCCTCTTCGACAGAGTTCGGCACCTGCCTTGATCCTGTGGTTGGTCTTATGACGGAATGGACAGAGGGTAATTTGTTGCAGACCCGCGGCCTAGAAGACGACAAGGGTGGTACCATGCGGCTGGGTCAATATGATTGTCACTTGAGTGCAGGATCCAAGGTTAACAAGGTTTACGCCAATGGCGCAGACGAAGGCACTTCCCGAGGCGTGATGATTTCCGAACGACATCGCCATCGTTATGAAGTTAACATCAACTATCGAGAAAAATTGGAAGCGGTTGGCCTACGGTTTTCCGGCCTATCGCCCGACGGCAACCTACCCGAGATCGTGGAGTTGGAAGGCCATCCCTGGTTCATCGGCGTTCAGTTTCATCCTGAGCTCAAGTCCAAACCGTTCGAGCCCCATCCGCTATTCGCCTCTTTTATCGCTGCGGCGATCGACCAAATGCGTTTGGTCTAACGATATGCCTGACATCGCCATCGGCAATGTCATAGTCGGCAACGAAAAGCCGCTTACTCTTATCGCGGGGCCCTGCGCCATGGAGGGCCGCGAACACGCTCTTATCATGGCGGACCGTTTAACTGACCTAGCCTTTGAATGCGGATTTTCACTGATCTATAAGTCCTCATTCGACAAGGCGAACCGGACTTCTTTGAACTCAGAAAGAGGCGTCGGCATGCCGGCAGCCATGGATATTTTTTTAGAGATCAAGGAAAAATTCGGCTGTCCAGTGCTGACCGATATCCATACTGAAACGCAATGTGATGAGGCTGCAAAGGTAGTTGATGTGCTGCAAATCCCGGCTTTCCTATGCCGACAGACCGATTTGTTGGTCGCTGCTGCTGCAACGGGTCGGGCAGTCAACGTGAAGAAGGGCCAGTTCCTGGCGCCTTGGGATATGAAAAATGTGGTCTCGAAACTGACGCAAAGCGGCAACGAAAATGTGCTCGTTACCGAACGCGGCGCATCATTTGGCTACAACACCCTGGTCAGCGACATGCGAGCGCTGCCAGTACTGAAGGATATCGGCTATCCGGTGGTCTTTGATGCCACCCATTCAGTGCAACAGCCAGGTGGGCAGGGCGGCAGTACTGGCGGGCAACGCGAAATGGTGCCCATTTTGGCGCGAGCAGCGGTTTCAATTGGGGTGGCAGCAGTGTTCATGGAAACCCACCAGGATCCTGACAACGCCCTCTCGGATGGCCCTAACATGGTGCCAGTGCAGGAGCTTGGTACTCTGATGAAGGATCTTCTGGCCTTCGACCGTCTGGCTAAATCAAGATAAATCACCTAAACAGGCGGGCTTGGTGTTGAGCCGGCTATTCCGAGGCTAGTTGCACGGGAATGCCTTGATGGAAAATTCCAGTCCATCAGCATTTACTATACAACTACAATAACTAGCCGCCGGAACATGTATAGGCCATTTAGTCAAGTTGGTTGTACCTGGCTGGAGACGCTTTCTTAATGATCGTCTGACAGGGGACATGCGGTTACTGTCCAGAGAAAGTCTTGTCAGAAGATTGCTGCTGCGTATCGGTCATTGACCTCCGTTTGGATCGTCTTGGCGATAGCCATAGGATATTCATATAGTTGGTTGCAGAATTGTTAATGGTGGTCATTATTTCGGAACTTTGACACCGCCGTTTTCAACAGGTAATAGCCCTAGAAGGGGGTCCGAAGAAAAATTCTATGAGTGGAATAATCGATATTATTGGTCGAGAAATTCTTGATAGCCGGGGTAATCCCACGGTTGAGGTGGAAGTTATGTTGGACAGTGGCGCCATGGGTCGCGCGGCCGTTCCGTCCGGCGCGTCAACGGGTGCTTTTGAGGCAGTTGAGAAACGCGACGGCGGCGATCGATACATGGGCAGGGGGGTGGAAAGTGCCGTCGAGGCCGTAAACGGCGAGTTGTTCGATGCTTTGTCCGGCCTTGACGCGGATGATCAGTCTAAAATCGATACTATTATGTGTGACCTGGACGGCACGCCCAACAAGGCTACGCTGGGCGCCAATGCAATTCTAGGGGTCAGCCTTGCGGTGGCTAAGGCGGCTGCCATGGATGCAGGTTTGCCATTGTATCGCTATGTGGGTGGTGTTGACGCGCGGTCCTTGCCCGTGCCCATGATGAATATAGTCAACGGCGGCGCCCATGCGGACAATCCTATCGATATTCAGGAATTCATGATCATGCCCGTTCGCGCCGAGAATTTTCGGGAAGGGCTGCGTATGGGGGCAGAGGTGTTCCATACCCTTCGCGGTTCTTTGAAGGACGCTGGACACAACACTAATGTGGGTGACGAGGGTGGTTTCGCGCCTATGCTCAATAGCGCGGACGAAGCTATGAGTTTCGTCATGCGGGCGATTGAGGCAGCCGGTTATCGGCCCGGGGAAGATATTTTTTTGGCTCTCGATCCTGCTTCCACAGAATTCTATAAGGACGGCAATTATCACCTTGACGGCGAGGGCAGGGTTTTAGATAGCGGCGAAATGACGGCCTATTACCAGGACTTAGTTGACCGCTACCCAATCATCTCGATTGAAGACGGAATGGCCGAGGATGACTGGGTTGGCTGGGAGGCCCTCACTCAGGCTCTCGGCGATCGGGTTCAGCTGGTCGGTGATGACCTGTTTGTAACAAACCCGGTGCGTCTCGCACAAGGCATAGAAAAAGGTGTGGCCAATGCTATCCTAGTCAAGGTTAATCAGATTGGCACCTTGTCCGAGACCTTGGAGGCCGTCGAAATGGCGCACAAGGCGTCCTATCGTGCTGTGATGTCTCATCGATCCGGCGAAACCGAGGATGTCACGATAGCTGATCTGGCCGTTGCCACGAATTGTGGTCAAATAAAGACAGGCTCTCTCGCACGTTCGGATCGCCTAGCCAAATATAACCAGTTGCTTCGTATTGAAGAAGCATTGGGACCGCAAGCCCGTTACGCCGGTGCTTCGGTACTCATGATATGACTGCACCGGTCGCACTGGTGGCCGGCGTTGGCCGCGGCACGGGAGGTGCGGTGGCGCGCCGATTTGCCACAGCTGGTTACCGCGTCGCCCTTCTGGCTCGATCCGAAGGGCGCCTGAAAGAATTTGAAGGAAAGCTAGATGGCAGCCTGGCTATTCCTTGCGATGTCTCCAACGAGACTGCTGTAAATGAAGCCGTGGCGACTTGTATGTCTGAAATAGGTGTGCCAGACGTGGTGGTCCACAATGCGCCTCGCGGGGTTTTTGGCACCTTTCAGGAAATTGACCCCAAGGATATGGAAGAGGCCTTCCGGGTTAATACCATGAGTTTGTTGTACTTGGCCCGAGCTGTTGCCCCCGACATGGTTAACCGGGGTAGCGGCGCTATTATCGTCACCGGCAATACGTCGGCCTTTCGCGGCAAGCCAGCTTTTTCCGGATTTGCACCTACCAAGGCCGCGCAACGTATTTTGGCTGAATCCCTAGCTCGGGACCTGGGCCCGAAGGGCATTCATGTGGCCTATGTGATGATCGACGCGGTGATTGACTTGCGTTGGACGCGGCGCAACCGGCCTCATCTGAAGGACGAGGATTTCGCTAAGCCCGATGATCTAGCGGAAAGTATATTTCAGGTCTCACAACAGCCCCGCTCCGCCTGGACCTTTAACATGGACCTTCGACCCTTTAAGGAATCCTGGTAACACAACATGAATTTTGCCTGTGTGGCGGACGTTATTGGTCGTGGTTGGACTGACTAATGCTGACGGGTTGTGCGGCAACGCTACCACAGGCTCGCGCATTTCTCATTATTGACGGTCTGGATGAGATATGGAGATGTACGATTTTTTTAAATAACAAAAGCAAGAGCGATAGGCCATCTTATTCAGCAATTTTTTTTTGAACCGTTGAAATTCTAATTCATGGATCCACCATCGATTTTGAGAATGGCACCGGTGGTGTAGCTTGATGCATCCGAAGCCAGGTACAGAGCTGCTGCTGCGACTTCTTCAGCCTCGCCTCCGCGCTGTAGAGCGATATTGTTGCGGGCTCGGATTTCGAAGGCTTCCATGTCCCAGGCCTTGGAGATGTCGGTCAAAAACGGGCCCGGCATGATGCAATTCACCCGTACTGTGGGACCATAGGCATCGGCAAAGGCTTCCGTCATGGCGTTCACACCGGCCTTTGCAGCGGCATAGGTGATGATGTCCTTACGCGGACGGATTGCTGCGGTTGAAGAAACATTGATAATTGCGCCACCGCCGGCGTCCACCATACGTTGTCCCACATTTGCGCACAGTCGGAAGGGACCCTTAAGGTTCACACCCAGGACCTTTTCATATAAAGCTTCGGGGATATCCGTTGGGCGGCCATAGTGTGGTGACATGCCGGCGTTGTTGATCATCACGTCGATCCTACCGAACCTTTCATAAACGGCATCGACAAGCGCGTCGCATTGTTCCCAATAACCTACATGGCACGTATGAGCCATGGCTTGCTGACCCAAAGCCTCAATTTCGGCGGCAGTAGCTACGCAGCTTTCGATCTTGCGGGATGTAATCACTAGATCAGCGCCGGCTTCAGCGAAGGCTAGAGCCATGGCACGGCCCAGTCCACGACTACCACCGGTTATGACCACCACCTTGCTCGTCATGTCTATATGATTATGCGCCATCGGAGGACCTCCAAAAAGTTTTTGTTACGCTGGTGGAACCATCATACCAAAATGTGAATTCCTGCGCATATGGTCCTGTGTCTCGGCGGTCTCAAATATGGAAAATTTTGGTCAATGGACAGTCGCGGGGTGCCGTCCTTTACTGCCTCCTAGTTTAAGTTGTGGTCACATTTGCCCGACCCACCAACCGAACGATCTATGTTTTTGATGAAGATGGCAGGATATCTGAAGCGATCTCAGCGACTGAAAGAGAGTCAAAACAAGAACATAACGTGATCAATTCGGAATCGTTTGTAACTTATTGAATTAGAAACATATTTTTCCTTGATCAAATCTGAATCCTGTGATTCGTTCTAAACGTCATGGGGCTTTGGTATGATATGCGTCGCGGGTTGCGTAGGGCGATTGCTCCCTGCTTGGGCTTCTGTGCCTTGTTGTATTTCAGCTATCACACCGTTCAGGGCGATCGGGGAGTAATCGCCTATTTGCGCCTGAACGCGCAATTGGAGAGGGCTGAAATGGCCTTAATGGAAAGTAATGCGGCGCGCGATATCCTAGCTCGGCGCGTAGAATTGCTGCGGCCGGAAAATTTAGATCGCGATATGCTTGACGAACAGACCCGGCATATTCTGGGCTTGGCCCACCCTGACGATGTGGTGATCTACAATAAATAGCGTCGATTGGCTGGTCCTGAAACCGGATTTGGATTATCGTTCAGGGGTTTCACAGCCGTTCTGCCCCTAACAACGATTTAACGAATTAACTTTGATACAGTTAATTCGTTATTTTTCCTTGTATTACAATAAGTTTTGGCGCTTCAATTATGCTGGAAAGTGTCTGAGTCTAACACTGCGACCGAGGCTGACATGGCGAAAGCAGCGACATCGAAAACGAAGGGAACGAAGGCGTCAAATTCGTCAGCACGTAAACGGAAGACCAAGGCTGCGCCTTCGATCAACAAATCTAACCTTGACAAGGTCCTGGGTTATTACCGGCAAATGTTATTGATACGCCGTTTTGAAGAGAAGGCGGGGCAGATGTACGGCATGGGTCTGATCGGTGGGTTCTGCCATCTGTACATCGGGCAGGAGGCCGTCGTTGTCGGCATGCAGGCTGCTATTAGCGAGGGTGATTCCCAACTGACCAGCTATCGCGACCATGGCCACATGCTAGCCTGTGGCATGGACGCCAAGGGTGTAATGGCAGAATTGACTGGACGCATTGGCGGGTTGTCTAAGGGCAAGGGCGGATCGATGCATATGTTCAGCAAGGAAAAACAATTCTATGGCGGCCATGGCATCGTTGGCGCTCAGGTGCCAATTGGGGCGGGTTTGGCTTTCGCGAATAAATACCGGGGTAACGATAGATTATCCTTAACCTATTTCGGCGATGGCTCCTCAAACCAGGGACAGGTGTATGAATCCTTTAACATGGCGGCGTTGTGGCAACTGCCTGTAATTTTTGTAATCGAAAATAATCAATATGCCATGGGGACGGCCCTGGGCCGCGGCTCTGCCCAGACAGAATTGTATCGCCGTGGCGAGAGCATTGGCATTGATGGCGTACAAGTGGACGGTATGGATGTTCTGGCTGTGAAGGCCGCTGGCGATGAAGCCGTAGCCCACGTCCGGATGGGAAAGGGCCCGATTTTATTGGAGATGGAGACCTACCGCTATCGTGGTCATTCCATGTCGGATCCGGCGAAGTATCGCACCAAGGAAGAGGTGCAGCGCGTGCGCTCTGAGCAGGACCCTATTGATCAATTGCGTGAGAAAATTCTTGGCTCTGGCCTAGCGGATGAAGGTTCTTTGAAGGCCTTTGACCGAGAGGTCAAGGGTGTTGTGACGGAGGCCGCGGAATTCGCTCAGAATAGTCCCGAGCCAGAGCCGTCCGAGTTGTATACAGACGTGCTGGTGGAGGCATAAACTATGCCGATGACCATCACCATGCCTGCCCTTTCGCCTACCATGACGGAAGGCACCGTCGCCGCATGGTTGGTCGCTGAAGGGGAAAGTGTTTCCCCTGGCGATATGATTGCTGAAATTGAAACTGACAAGGCTACCATGGAAGTGGAAGCCATCGACGAAGGCTTGCTGGGCAAGATCCTAATTCCAGCGGGGACAGAAAACGTCGCCGTAAACACACCCATCGCGATATTGTTGCTAGAAGGGGAGGACGTCTCGGATCTCGAGGGCGTCGATACATCCGCGCCGGCCGCAGAAGCTCTGGCTACGACGGGGCCAGACGTGAATCCGACGGCTCAACTAACGGCGCCTATCGCCGAAGTGGTCGAGGAGGCCGGGGTGCCGCCGGGGACCGCAATGATCGCGACCACGGTTCGCGATGCCTTACGTGACGCCATGGCTGAGGAGATGCGTAACGACGAAGATGTTTTTCTCATGGGTGAGGAAGTCGCGGAGTATCAAGGCGCATACAAGATCAGCCAAGGAATGTTGGAGGAATTTGGCACCCGCCGAGTGATAGACACCCCAATCACCGAGCATGGTTTCACCGGCATCGCGGTGGGGGCCGCTTTTGCGGGGTTGAAGCCCATCGTTGAGTTCATGACCTTCAACTTCGCGATGCAGGCTATTGACCAAATAATCAATTCTGCGGCCAAAACATTATATATGTCGGGCGGTCAAATGGGCTGCCCCATTGTCTTTCGTGGTGCCAACGGCATCGCGAGCCGGGTCGCGGCGCAACATTCTCAATGTTTTGCCTCCTGGTATGCCCATTGCCCGGGCCTGAAGGTTGTATCTCCCTACACGGCGGCTGACGCAAAGGGAATGTTGAAAAGTGCCATTCGCGACCCCAATCCTGTGGTCTTCTTGGAAAACGAGTTGATGTACGGCCATACCTTTGATGTGCCGGACCTGGATAATTTCACTGTCCCCATCGGCAAGGCACGGATCGCCCGAGCGGGCACAGATGTAACCGTTATCGCATTCTCTATTTCCGTCGGCTGGGCTTTGGAGGCGGCCGAACTGTTGGCGGAGGATGGCATTTCGTCGGAGGTCATCGATTTGCGCTCGCTGCGACCCATCGATATGGCGACCCTGCTGGCGTCAGTAGCAAAGACAAATCGTTGCGTTACGGTAGAGGAAGGCTGGCTGGCCTGCGGTATTGGCGCGGAATTGTCTGCGTGTCTGATGGAGCAGGCCTTTGATGATCTGGATGCCCCCGTCACCAGGGTCAGCGGCGAAGACGTGCCGATGCCTTATGCGGCCAATCTGGAACAATTGGCCCTGCCGACGCCGGAAAACATCGCCTCGGTCGCCAAGGCAGTCTGTTACCGCTAGTTTTTGAGAAACCTCACAATCACGGGAAATTCAGCCATGCCCATTATCATCACCATGCCCGCCCTTTCCCCCACCATGACTGAGGGCACCTTGGCCAAATGGATCTTGAAGGAAGGAGATATGGTGCAATCCGGCGACATGCTGGCGGAAATCGAGACGGATAAGGCGACTATGGAGGTAGAGGCTATAGATGAAGGTGTTCTGGCGAAAATTTTGGTGTCTGAGGGTACGGAAGGTATTGCCGTAAATGCGCCTATCGCTGTCTTGCTAGAGGATGGTGAAGACGCTTCCGACATTCAAGAGGCGGTTGATGCAGCCTCCGGCGCGCTTGCACCGGCTGCGGCGGTAAAGGCGCCAGCAGATGCCAATCCAGCTCCAGCCCCACGCGCATCTGTCACACCGGAGGCAACTCCCACGCCACCGGCTGACGGAGGGTCGCGCATCCTGGCATCGCCTCTGGCCAAACGTATGGCAGCTCAAGCCGGACTGGACTTGGCCCTGATTACGGGCAGTGGACCACGCGGCCGCATTATTAAATCTGATATCGAGGCGGTTATCGCCGCAGGCGGCACCCAAGATTCGGCAGAAATCCCTGTGCCAGAAGTGGCGGTGCATGCACCAGTCCCAACGACCGTCCCAGCAGCGCCGGGCGACCAATTTGAACTGGAAAAACTCTCCTCTATGCGTAAGGTCATCGCCCGGCGGATGATGGAATCTAAGCAACAGGCGCCACACTTCTATTTGACCGTCGACTGCGAATTAGATGCTTTGCTAGCCTTGCGCAAAGAACTGAATGACAAAGCGGACGGTGCCTACAAGCTATCTGTTAATGACCTGGCCATAAAAGCCGCCGCTATTGCGCTCATGAAAGTGCCGGATGCCAATGTGGGTTATTCCGAGGATGGCATTCGGCGTTACAAAAACGCCGACATTTCCGTCGCTGTGGCCTCCGAAAAAGGTCTAATTACACCGATTATCCGCAATGCCAACGGTAAAGGTCTGGCTGCAATCTCTATCGAAATGAAAGAACTGGCGCAAAAGGCCAATGACGGAAAGTTAATGCCCGAAGAATATCAAGGCGGCAGCTTCTCAATTTCCAACCTTGGCATGTTCGGCGTAAAGCAGTTCGACGCGGTGATCAACATGCCGCAGGGCTGCATCCTGGCCGTCGGTGCAGGCGAGCAGCGACCCGTAGTCAAGGATGGGGCTTTGGCTATCGCCACCGTGATGTCCGTGACGATCTCAGTGGATCATCGTGCTGTAGACGGCGCGGTGGGAGCGCAATTCCTAGCGGCGTTCAAGTCGTTGATCCAGGATCCCATGACAATGTTGCTCTGAGGAGAGGGACAATGGTGGGTCAGGAATTTGATCTAGTAGTCGTCGGTACCGGACCCGGGGGCTATGTAGCGGCGATCCGGGGCGCGCAACTGGGAATGTCTGTGGCGGTTATCGAGCGAGAAAACTTAGGCGGTATTTGCCTAAACTGGGGCTGTATTCCTACCAAGGCATTGTTACGCTCAGCCGAGGTTTATCATCTGGCCAAGACATCGAAAGAATTTGGCTTCAAGATCAAGGATATAGAAATTGACATTAACGCCATCGTAAAACGCAGCCGTAGGGTGGCCAAGCAACTGAATAGTGGTGTCGGCCTTTTGTTGAAGAAGAACAAGGTCGATGTGCTGAACGGCCACGGCCGCCTGTTGGGCGAAGGGCGCATCGGTGTAGAGGTCGACGGCACCCAGGTTATGGAGGTTAGCGCCAAGTATATCATTCTGGCTGCTGGTGCCCGAGCCCGAGACCTGCCAACTATGGAGGCGGATGGTAAACAGATATGGAATTACCGCCATGCTCTCGTGGCAGATGTAATTCCCAAAAGGTTGCTGGTGGTGGGTTCGGGTGCCATTGGAATCGAATTCGCCAGTTTTTTTAACACATTGGGATCTGAAGTGACCGTTGTTGAGTTGCTAGACCGAGTATTGCCAGTGGAGGACGAGGAAATATCCGCTATGGCGCATAAGGCCTTTGAGAAGCAGGGCATGCACATATTGACCGATGTTCAGATTAAAGCTCTTAAAAAGACCAAGGATAGTGTAATAGCCGCGATCAAGACGGCCGACGGCAAGGCCGAAAGTATCGTTGTCGACCGGGTTATCATGGCGGTGGGTATTATTGGCAATGTGGAGGATCTGGGCTTGGAGAACACCAAGGTTAAGGTCGATCGCAGTCATGTGGAGGTGGACCAATGGCAGGCCACGGGCGAGCCCGGTGTTTTTGCCATTGGCGATTTGGCTGGTCCGCCCTGGCTGGCTCACAAGGCTAGCCACGAAGGCGTGGTCTGTGTTGAGAAGATTGCCGAGGTGACAGATATTCATCCCTTGGAGCCGATGAATATACCTGGCTGCACCTATTGCCTCCCCCAGGTGGCATCGGTCGGCCTGACGGAGGCAGCGGCTAAGGTGGCTGGCCATGAGGTGCGCGTGGGACGTTTTCCCTTTATTGGAAACGGCAAGGCAATCGCCTTGGGCGATCCTGAAGGCATGATTAAGACCGTGTTCGACAAGACCACCGGGGAACTCCTCGGCGCCCATATGATCGGACCCGAGGTGACAGAGCTGATCCAGGGCTATGCTGTCGCTCGCACCTTGGAAACCACGGAAGCAGAATTGCTGCACACTGTCTTTCCCCACCCCACTTTGTCTGAGGCCATGCATGAATCGATCCTTGACGCCATGGACCGGGTTATCCATTTCTAAGGTTCTGCAAACCAGCAACGAGCTGCAGTCATGGCTGACAGAAATCTAACGGAGCGCCAATGGCGTCATCCTAAAAAGCGAAACTGGCCGAACAATCCGCCGCGCCGCAAGCCGCGCTGGATCAGGGTCAAGGCTCCCAATTCACCGATTTATTTTGAAACCCGAAAACTAATGCGGGAATTGAATTTGAACACGGTTTGTGAAGAGGCGGCGTGTCCCAACATTGGTGAGTGCTGGAGCC
This sequence comes from uncultured Rhodospirillaceae bacterium, assembly GCA_964507245.1. GTDB lineage: Bacteria > Pseudomonadota > Alphaproteobacteria. The sequence continues at coordinate 22,816 of CAZDQC010000014.1, read as the reverse complement.
AAAGACACGCCACCATGATGATCATGGGCGATACCTGCACCCGTGCCTGTGCCTTCTGCAATGTCAGGACCGGTATTCCAAAACACCTTGATTCCGCAGAACCCTTGAACGTAGCAAAGGCCGTTCACAGCTTGGGCCTGCGCCATGTAGTCATCACTTCGGTCGACCGTGATGACTTGGCCGACGGCGGCGCGGCACATTTCGCCAAGGTCATTAACAGTACGCGGCAACTATCGCCCAAGACAACCATCGAAGTCTTAACGCCTGATTTTCTGGGTAAAGACGGTGCTTTGGATATTGTAATCGCCGCACAGCCAGACGTCTTCAACCACAATTTAGAAACCGTGCCAGGCCTTTATCCGCAGGTGCGACCCGGCGCTCGCTATTTTGTATCATTGCAGTTGTTAGCCAAGGCAAAGGAGCTGTATGGGGACGTATTCACTAAATCCGGTATCATGGTGGGGCTAGGCGAGGATCGCCAGGCAGTTCATCAGGTCATGGATGACTTGCGGGCTGCGAATGTGGATTTTTTGACAATCGGACAATATCTGCAACCGACGCCAAAACATCATCCCGTAGCAGATTTCGTCTCGCCGGACCAGTTCGCGGCATATGAAAGTGCTGCCTGGGGTAAGGGATTTCTAATGGTCGCGGCTACGCCTTTGACAAGATCGTCCTATCATGCCGATCGCGATTTTGCTGAACTACGCCGGCGTCGACTCGAAAAGGCTTGAACTCATGCCAACCCATGCGGAGCGCAAGGTCGTACCCTACGCGCCGGATCAAATGTTCGATATGGTGGCGGATATTGAACGTTATCCTGACTTCCTGCCTTGGTGCGTGGCTAGCCGCATTACCAAGACCGAGGGCGCTGTGATCTGGGGTGATCTAATGGTTGGCTTCAAGGTATTCCGAGAGACTTTCACCTCTAAAGTTACGTTATATGCACCTGACAGGATCGATGTGGAATACATAAACGGCCCGTTTCGTTACTTAAATAACCATTGGATGTTCAATTCGATTAATGGTGGTCGCCAAACTGAGATTGACTTCTTCATCGACTTCGAATTCCGGTCGCGTATGCTGCAGGCCGTCGCCTCGCCGGTCTTCAATGAAGCAGTGCAGCGCATGGTGGGTGCCTTCGAAAGGCGCGCTGATACTATCTATACGCCACGGGTGCCCCATAAAGGCATATCAAGGACAGCCCGAACAACCCACTAAATCTATTTATGAGTGTGAGGTGATACAGGCCATAGAAAGCTGAACGATGTAAAAGGAAAATTGCGTCGGAATTTTGAAGGTGCATCATGACCGATCAAAACTCCGAGTGTTTGCCAAAATAACTGGCAACTGTTGCGGTCGCCGCAGGTAGCATTGCTGTGGCCGCTGTGGCGTGAGCCGCCACGGGATTGCTGGAAAATCAGTCCGCCTTTGTTAAGCCTGAATGGTATTCGCTGATTGGAGCACCTGCGGCACCAAGTAAAATCCTGCAATCCCTGCTACCGTTGAAGCGGTCAGGCCATCTGCAAAACGACAAAATTATGAAGTCCGTGAATGATAATTGGAACCCATAAGCTGCGCGAAACTTCATAACTCCAGGCCAGCAAGAGAAACAAAGTAAATAATCCAGGTAATGCACCAGGGTCAAAATGAATGGCGGCGTCGGCAATGGCGGCTAAGGCGCCTGCGTGCCAAATTCCAAAGTGGCCACGCAACCAGCCGAACAGTAGTCCTCGGAATATGATCTCTTCCATAATAGGCGATAAGACGGCAATACCAAGTACCATGGCCGAAAAATAGACAGGTTGTGAAAGGGCTTGGCCACTGACTAAAGGTAACGCCGATCCGGCTGAAGGGCCAAATATTGGTTCCGATACCTTCGTGATCAGCATGACTGCGGGGGCCGAGCACAGACCAAGGGCAATAGCGCCCAACAACCATCGCCGTTTTGATCTAGCAAACCCCAGGCCGGCCCAGCCATAAGCTTGGCGCCAAACTGTTGCATACCACAGCCAAATAATTGCAGCCCCGCACGGTAGGACTATGAAGCCAAACATCACCATGGTCGGTGACATCTCCTCGGTAGGACCGAAATGATGCAGGGCCATGAGGCCGACGCCCACCTGCAGGGCGAATGCCCCAAACAAGGCAAACACCATGTGCCGTGTTTCGAGGCTTGGCGGCATAGCTCAGAGCAATTGTTCCATCAGCATTTCCATCGCTGTACGAATTGTGGCTTCCCTGATGCCTGAGCGGCCCAAATCACCATAACGCTCTGCCCTGTGCCGGGTTTCGCCTCCACGTTTGGCGCAAGCAAGGTGTACGAGTCCGACGGGCTTCCCCACCGTACCTCCCCCCGGGCCGGCTACTCCGGTTACAGCGACCGATAAGACAGCAAGGGAATGGTTCAGAGCACCTTCCGCCATGGTTCGAGCGACCGGTTCCGATACAGCGCCATGACGTTCAATGAGCCTCATGGGGACATCCAGCATGACGTTCTTGGCTTCATTGGAATATGTGATGAAGCCCCGGTCGACCACATCGGACGATCCGGCAATTTCAGTCAAACAGCCAGCGATCAACCCACCAGTGCAGGATTCCGCCGTAGCCACTGTAACACCCGCTTTGCGGCAGGACTGCAACAGCGCTGAGGCCTGTTCCGCCAGATCTTTGGGAAACACTAGTATTTAGCCATTATATGTTCCGCGAAGTCCTTGAAATTTTGTCGCGCTACAGCGATGGGCGGCAATAATGCGACCTCTTTCAAGCCACCGGCCTCCAACTCCCGCAGGCGTTCGATGATCTCGTCCGGCTCGCCTACTAGGCCACCCGAAATCTTGATCATCTCGGGCGTGATAAAACGACGTTCGGTAGAGGGCAGAAAGGCGCAATGGCCTGTATGCAAAATTTGATGACGGCGTTCCAGTGGCATTTCAACTTTCACGTACGTCTTATACTGGTCCCAAATTTCTCTTACTTCCCCCTGGATGAAATCATCATTGCCCCGTTGCAGATAAATCTCGTACCAGAAGTGTAGTGTCGAAGCGACTTCTGCGCCTGTTTCATCGATGACCCGATCCGACGTTAGTTTTTCACCCGGTTTCAACACACAGGCGAACGTGAGGACCGAGGTGTGAAAATCCTTTTCGATTTTCCGGCCTACTGCCTCGGCGCCGCGATGCATGCGTTTGAGGTTCTGGGTCAAAAGACCATAAGGCTCGTTGCCGGCGCCGATCCGGCCGTCGCCATAGGCGCCAGCTGCCGCCAGAGCCTTGGGTCCATTAGCGGCAACATAAATTGGAACCTTGTTCTCGGTATTGATGCACTCCAATTCTCGATCCAGGAACTTGATGGGTTTGCCCTGATACTCCACCTCTTCGCCCACCAATAGCCCCCGCACGACCTGCAGATAGTTGCGGAAGGCAGTTGGTTGCATGGGGTTTTGCCCCATCACCCGCATGGCTGTATGCCCGGTGCCGATGCCGAGAAATACCCGCCCAGGAGCGATCTTGTTTATGGAGGCGATGGAATGGGCCGTTACCGGAGCCAGGCGCGTGCCGGCGATGGCGACACCGGTGCCTAACCGCAATTTGGTTGTATTTTGAGCTGCCAGGGCCATTGTGGCGTAGCAGTCAGACCAGATCATCTGTGAATCGGGCACCCAACCGGCGTCGTATCCCAATTCTTCCAAAAAGGGGAACATTTGCCAATCATCGATCTTCGTCGCCACCATACCGCCGAATTTCATTAGAGACTCCCTTCAATCAATACCAGTAACGAATTGCCGCAATCGCTACCAAACCGTAAAGGGCGGCTAGCACATCATCCAACATTATTCCTAAACCACCGCTCACTTTGCGGTCGGCCCAACTAGCGGGCCAAGGCTTGGTAATATCGCACAAGCGGAACACCAGAAACCCTGCAAAATAATATAATGGCTCCAAAGGGGCCACGATCAGGACCAACAATTGTCCCGCTACTTCATCGATGACCACGGAACCTGGGTCTTTGCCCCCACTGGCTCGCTCATAAACGTCGCTCGCCCAGCATCCGAGGGCGAAGACAGCAGCTGTTGCTACCATCAAGGTGACTGGACCGCCGAGTTGAACCATGACCCAGGCGAACGGCAAAGCCGCTAAGGAACCCCAAGTGCCGGGCGCTGGCCGAATGAGGCCAATGCCGAACCAGGTCGCAGCTATACAGGCGGGGTGGATCAGGGGCAGGGCTGCTTTCGACATTGTCATTCTTCAACGTGGCAGACGTACGGTGGCGATGGCATGGGCGGCAATGCCTTCATTGCGGCCTGTAATACCCAGGCCTTCCGTTGTGGTTGCTTTTATGCTGACTCGGCTGGGCTTCAGACCAGCGGCCGCGGCCAGGCGAGCGGCCATAGCTTTGTTATGTGGCCAGATCTTAGGCCGTTCGCAAATGATCGTCAGGTCCACATGGGTTAACCGACCGCCAATAGCGCGAACACGGTCCACTGCAAACCGCACAAAATGAGTAGAGTCTCGATTTTGCCATTCTGCTTCTCCGGGTGGGAAGTGCTGGCCAATGTCGCCGTCGCTGATGGCACCCAGTATCGCGTCCGTGACGCTGTGTAGAGCCACGTCTGCGTCGCTGTGACCGGCTAGTTTGGCATCATGGGGGATATTGACACCGCATAGACGCACACTGTCGCCACTTTCAAATCGATGCACGTCGAATCCCTGGCCAAAACGTACGTCGGACAATCGGGTAGTGTGGGCTGCATCGGCTCTGGTCAGATCATATTCTGTGGTGATTTTTTCGTTGTCCGGCGACCCCTCAACCAGAACCACCTCCATGCCGTTGGCGCGAGCGATCGAGGCATCGTCTGTGTGCCCTTCACTAGCCCGTTCGTGTGCGGTCAGAATGGGTTGAAATTCGAAACCTTGTGGTGTTTGCGCCCGCCAAAGTTCATCACGGGGGAAATCAGACGAAATAAGGTCGCCGTCTGCACGCTTCAAGCTGTCGACAACTGGTATGGCGGCAATGGCGCCGGCATGTTCTAGCAAACCACTGAGGACATTGTCGATCACTGGCCGGGATATAAACGGGCGAGCGCCGTCATGAATTAGGACCCAGTCCGGTTTGCAGTATTGCAAACCGCGAAGACCGTTTCGAACGGATTCCTGCCGGGATGTGCCGCCCAGGACGGGCGGCAACAGCTCTAATCCATCGGCAGCCACTTCGTAAAGTGCTCGGTCTTCTTCCCGAATCACCGTTGTCACGTGCTTGATGCGTGGATGATGACAAAACGCCAAAAGGGCGTGGCGCAGCAATGGGATACCGGCTAGGCTTCGATATTGCTTCGGCAAAGGTCCCCCAAGACGTTCTCCACGCCCACCAGCAACGACCAGGGCCGCAATCACCGGCTGTTCTGTCTGCTCCATAGCGGCAGCTTAGCATGGTCGGTCAATCAATGGTTGGCGGAAACTCCGGCTGTGATATTAACGAAGCAATTATCACCTACTGACGGGCAGTGGAACGGGTTGATGACAAAGGTGGATGTACAGTTGGATGAGTGGGAGGGAGGCCGTGTGGCCTGGGTCACGATGGATAACGAGAGACGGTTGAATGCCGGCTCGTTAGAATTAGTGGAGCAGTTAAAGGTCGCTTTTGACTCTCTTGCATGCGATGGGGACTTGCGTGCGGTCGTCCTGACGGGATCTGGCGATCGGGCCTTTATGGCAGGCGCCGATTTGAACGATCTGTCGAAATTGAATCCCACGACTGGACGATATTTCATCACTCAATTGCACACGGCGGCCAAGGCGATCAGAGGTTGCCCCGTCCCGGTCGTTGGCCGCCTACGCGGCTTTTGCCTGGGCGCAGGATTAGAATTGGCTGCAGCCTGCGATTTTCGCGTGGCTGATGAAAGCTTCGTGATGGGCATGCCGGAAGTAAAGGTGGGTTTGCCTTCGGTGATCGAGGCCGCTTTGTTGCCTCGCCTCGTGGGCTGGGGTAAGACCCGAGAAATCCTTTTGACCGGTGTCAATTTCAACGCCGAGGAAGCTCTTAAAATGCGATTTGTCGAAAAACTTGTACCTGCGGCGGAGTTGGATGCTTGGGTCGGGGTTTGGCTGGAGAAAATATTGGAAGCCGGCCCGCTCGCGGTACGAGCACAAAAGGCGTTGATCGGGCGGTGGGAGGAACTGGGCCTGTCCGAAGCAATTGAGGCTGGGATTGAAGTTTTTGGTGAGGCGTTTGAGACCGACGAGCCCAATCGAATGCTGGCACCTTTCATGAATTCAAAATCCTGATCTGAGTTAGAATTTTGGCAAGGCAACATTGGGTTTTTGGCTATGGCTCGCTGATGTGGCAGCCGGATTTCCCTTATGTGGAACGACGGCCAGCTATGCTATGGGGCTGGCATCGGGCTCACGCGCTGATTAGTACTGTTGCCTGGGGCTCGGTGGACCGGCCTGGGCTGATCCTCACCCTGCTTCGGGGCGGCACTTGCCTTGGCATGGCCTTTCGTGTCGCGCCGGGTAATTGGAGGCAAACAAGAGCGTATTTGCGCCTGCGGGAAGTTGCCTACCGCCATGTTTGTGTCGGCGTCGATACACCGAATGGTAAGATCAACGCCCTGACCTTCACGGCGGACCCAAGTAACGGACGCTACATCGGAAAGCAACCCATTGAGCGTGGTGCTTTGATGGTGGCCCAAGGTAAGGGTGGCAAGGGCACCTCACGTGACTATTTGGTGGGAACTATTGCGGCGATCCAGGCCATGGGCGGACAACCGGAACCATCCTTGTTACGGTTACAGGCAGTAATCAGGCGTTTCAAATAGACAGGATGACGTTGCCTGTTCAGGCTCCCTCTTCACCGACGGCGCGTCTTATCGTGAAAGATCATTTTCCAGGGCGTCAACCAATTTTTCTATCCGATCACGATCCAGCAAATACAATACGCGGCCTTTGCGTTCGACAATACCCCCTGTTGCCAACTGCGAAATGGATCGAGCTACGGTCTCGCGGGTTGTGGAGGCCATGGCAGCAATTGCCTTTTGCGTGGGCAGATTTCGGATTAGCCAAATGCCAGCTTCCTTCGGGCTTTCTTCTGCTAAGTGCAGCAATTGACGGTATACCCTGTTAACAGCACCAAGGGTTGATAGGTCCATGATGCGTTCATCGCAGCTACGGACAATGCCAGCCAATCGTTGCAGGACTCGCACAGCCAATTTTGGATGGCCTATGATTTCGTCAATGAACGATTTTGGTGATAAAGACCCCAATAAACATGTCTCCAGCGCCACGACGCTGGCCGATCTGAGTTCCCCATCTATGGCGGATAGTTCGCCAAAGAAGCTGCCGGCGCTTAAGTGGGCGAGGCCGATCTCTCGGCCCGTCATCGAGTAATTGACGACCTGCAGGGAGCCCTTGGTGACCAAATAGACATCACGATCTGAATTACCCTTTTCCAGAATCTGTTCTCCCGCCTCAAAGCGGCGCCAGCGACAACGTTTTTCTATGGAAAGTTTTGCTTCGTTGGACAGACCGTCCAGCAGCTCAATGTTAGCCAGTCGGCTGGTGTTCTGTTTGTTTAAGACGACCGCCATGTTCCTAACGTCTTAACCCGTTGGAAGGCGCAGTTTAGACTCGGGGCTTTTAATAGGAAAGCGATAATCTTTTTAAATAAACTCATTCACAAATTGGGTTTTGGTCAGGATCAGGTGGCTGTGCTTTGACACATTATAACACGACGCTGATCATGACGGTTGTCGTCACAATCGAATATTCTAGAGGCGTCGACAACTGTTAGTCGACATAACGGAAGGAGCGTGAAAGGATTCTCATGATTCTCGCTGGCGTCGCGCCGGGAGAAATGAGCAAGAGACCTAACCCATGGCCCACGCCGATTATGTACATCTTCGCGTCCATTCTGCCTTTTCTCTATCCGAGGGTGCGATCCATATCAAGGATTTGGCTGAATTGTGCCGGCGTGGCGAAATGCCAGCAGTTGCTATGACTGATACTGGCAATTTGTTTGGGGCTCTAGAATTTTCAGAAGCCATGATGGCGGCTGGCGTCCAGCCCATAATTGGTGCCTCACTGGCCCTCGATGTTGGCGATGGTAATGTCCATGGGCCCCGAGCCGAACCCGATTATCTGGTGTTTCTTGTACAGTCGGAAACCGGCTATAAAAATCTCTCGCGGCTGTCGTCCAAGGCCTATTTACAAACTGATGGGGGCGAGACGCCGCGGATCGGAATGGCTGATCTACGGCAATGGGGTGACGGCTTAATCTGTCTGAGCGGTGGCGCAGACGGACCATTGGGAAAAGCTCTGCGAGCCGGCCAGGACGATCGGGCACGGGATTTACTGACCGAATTAAACACCATTTTCCGCAGCCGGTTTTACATAGAATTGCAACGCCATGGCCTACCGGAACAGGCCGCCTGTGAAAACGCCATGATCGATTTGGCCTACGAATTTGATTTACCCTTGGTCGCCACTAATGATGTGTTTTTCACTGATCCGAATATGCACGAAGCCCATGATGCTTTGCTTTGCATCGCGCAAAAACAAACTGTCAGCCAAGCCGATCGACGCCGTCTGACGGCACAGCACTATTTTCGTTCGTCACAAGAAATGCGGGATCTTTTCGCGGACATACCAGAGAGCTTGGACAACACTTTGGTGATTGCCCGTAGGTGTGCCTACCGCGTACCACTTCGGGACCCAATCCTGCCCAAATTTGATGAAGGCAGTGAAGCAACGACCGTGTTACGGGAAGAGGCTCGGGCAGGTCTTGAAGACCGCATGCATGCTCAGGAAGTGGAGATTGGTTCTGGCCAGGCGGCGACCTATTTCGAACGTCTAGAATTTGAATTAGGCGTAATTATAGACATGGGTTTTGCCGGATATTTCCTGATCGTTGCTGATTTCATTCAATGGGCCAAGAGCAGGAATATACCTGTAGGCCCCGGACGCGGTTCGGGAGCGGGTTCGGTGGTTGCCTGGGCTTTGAAGATCACAAATTTGGACCCTTTGCGCTTCGGTCTGTTATTCGAACGGTTTCTCAATCCGGGTCGAGTTTCCATGCCGGATTTTGACATCGACTTTTGCCAGGACCGCCGGGACGAAGTTATCCGCTACGTTCAGGACAAATATGGCCAAGATCAAGTGGCGCAGATCATTACATTCGGAAAACTTCAAGCCCGCGCTGCGCTGCGCGACGTGGGCCGGGTGCTGGAGATGCCTTTTGGCTTGGTGGATCGATTGTGTAAAATGGTCCCTAACAACCCGGCCAATCCTATTACCCTCCCTGAAGCTTTGAAGGCTGAGCCACGCATCAAACAAGTCATGGCGGAAGAACCCGGTGTGGACCGCCTTTTTGACCTCGCAATCAAGCTGGAGGGCTTATATCGCCACGCCTCGACCCATGCCGCGGGCGTCGTCATCGGAGACCGGCCATTAGAGCAACTGGTCCCTCTTTACCGTGACCCGAATTCAGATATGCCTGTGACCCAGTTCAATATGAAATGGGTCGAGCTGGCGGGGCTGGTGAAATTTGATTTCCTGGGATTGAAAACGCTGACGGTTTTGGACCGGGCGGTTGCGATGATTCATCAGACCGATCCAAAATTTGATCTGGACTGCATTCCCCTTGACGATCCCGCAGTATTCGAGCTGACCGCACGAGGAGAAACCGTGGGTGTGTTCCAGTTGGAAGGTTCGGGCATGCGGGATATGTTGCGACAGATGCGTCCCGACTGTTTCGAGGACATTATTGCCGTGGTAGCCCTTTACCGGCCCGGTCCCATGGATAATATCCCGCTGTTCTGCAACCGGAAATCCGGGGCCGAACCACTAGACTATCTGCACCCATGCTTGGAAGAGATCCTAAAGCCGACTTACGGTGTCATTGTTTATCAGGAACAGGTGATGCAGATTGCACAGGTGATGGCTGGATATTCCCTTGGCGATGCGGATTTATTGCGTAGGGCCATGGGTAAGAAAATAATGGCGGAAATGGCCGCCCAGCGCGACCGTTTTATTCATGGTGCCGTGGCCAAAGGCATTGATGGGGACCGAGCTGAATATGTCTTCGATCTGGTGGCCAAGTTCGCTGGATATGGCTTCAACAAAAGTCATGCCGCCGCTTACGCGCTAATTGCCTATCAGACGGCCTATTTGAAGGCTAACCATCCGGTCGAATTTATGGCTGCAACAATGTCTCTTGATTTGGCTAATACGGACAAGCTGAACCTTTTTAAACAGGAGGTCGGGCGCATGGGCATCCCGCTGCTGCCGCCGGATCTGAACTCATCCGGCGTTGCCTTCACTGTTGCGCGGGGGATTGAGGAAGACGGTGCCGACGGCATCCACTATGCTCTTGCGGCGATTAAGAATGTTGGTCGGGAAGCCATGGCGGCGGTGGTCGATGAGCGCGAGGAAAATGGTCCTTACAAGACGATTTGGGAATTTGCGAACCGGCTGGACCCGCGTCAGGTGAACAAGCGCCAGGTGGAAAATTTAGCCCGTGCCGGCGCTTTCGATAGCCTGAACCCAAATCGGGCGCAGATGCTGGCGGCAGCGGAGATCATGCTGCGCGTTGCGGGCCGTGCAGCAGACGAACGCAGTTCCAGTCAACTTGGATTTTTTGGCGGTGATGACGCAGTAGATGAGGCATTGATGCCGCCTTTGCCGGTGGTGACCGAGTGGCAGCAATTGGAAAAGCTGGCTAATGAAACAGAGGCGGTCGGATTTTATCTCTCGGCCCACCCCCTGGAATCCTACCCATCCTTGCTGGCCCAAAAATCAATGGTCAACTACGCGGAATTGGAACTCCGTGCTGATCAGGGTGGCCAGAATTTTTGTATTGCTGCTACCATCGAGGAGATAAGTGAGCGCAAAAGTGCCAAGGGAAACCCCTATGCCTTCCTCCAGGTATCAGATAAGACCGGAACATTCGAAGCCACCCTGTTCGGCGATGATCTAGCAGACAGTCGGGAATTGCTAATCAAGGGCAATTCCATCGTCATGACGGTGGACGTGCGCTACGACGGCGAGCGTAGACGTATGGTCGCCTCGAAAATCGTTGATATTGAACAAGCCAGCTTGAACGTTGCCGCCGGAATAACGGTACTTCTGAATGATTCTGCGCCGCTCAAGAATCTTTACAGTCTGTTGAACGACCAAAACAAAGGTCGCGGTCAGGTGACATTCCTTCTCGAAGTGAAGGATATTAGCCGGGAAGTGGAAGTGACCCTGCCCGGCGGCTTCGCTATCACTCCGCACGTCCGCGGTGCTTTGAAGGCCATCCCTGGAGTGTTGGACGTTCACGATGTTTGATTTGACTTCATTAGTTCTTACCAACGCCGGATGTACGCGGAAAGTTTTTGTGCTCAATTAGAAAGCAATCTCCGGTCCGTTGGGATTCCCCAGGGCCGTCTGGATGGAAGCCTAGTTTCACGAGGGTCAGGCAGGGCGGGGGAGTTTAGGCCGAACCTTACCTAAGCAATTCATAGCATCTAACCGTGTTTAGCATTTATGTGTAGATGTGGAGATTTCGCGCACTAATTTGTTGCGCAAAATCGGGGACAATACGTAAGCTATAAAGATGAATAGGCATTGCCCTATCGTGTGGCTTGGAAAATAGGTGGCCTTGTGGCTGATAGGTTTGACTATGTGATTATCGGTGCCGGCTCTGCTGGGTGTATTTTGGCGAACCGGCTGACGGCGGACGGTAAACATTCCGTTTGCATCCTGGAAGCAGGGCCAACCGATTGGCATCCGTATATACATATTCCTGCCGGATTCATCAAAACCCTGACAAACCCGAATGTGAATTGGATGTATCGGGCGGAACCAAGCCATTGGACCGGGGGGCGAATTATTGATGTGCCGCGGGGCAAGACGCTTGGAGGCTCCTCTTCCATTAATGGGCATATATACAACCGTGGTCAGCGCATGGACTTCAACAACTGGTCACAGCGTGGCAACCAGGGATGGGGCTACGCCGATGTCTTGCCCTATTTCCGTCGTTGTGAGGAGAAAATTGGCGCTCCTGAGGAGGATACATTTCGTGGCGGCGAAGGTCCTCTTAAGGTTACTGACTTGAATTATATCCATCCCCTGTGTGAGGCGTTCATGGAAGGCGCTGGGCAGATTGGAATTCCCCGCAACCCCGATTACAACGGTGCAGTGCAGGAGGGTATCTCCTATGTTCAACGCACCGCCTACCGCCGCCGCCGGGTTAGTACCGCGCGAGCTTTTCTGAAACCGGCTAAATCTCGTCCTAATCTGACCGTTAGGACCAATGCTCATGTCACACAAGTCCTGATGAAGAGTGGCCGCGCGATTGGGGTGGCCTACGCCAAGGGTGGCCGCGGTGGTCGGGCCACGGAGGTGTGGGCTGGCCAGGAAGTAATATTGAGCGGCGGCGCGATTAATTCACCACAGCTGTTGCAGATATCAGGCATTGGCCCGGCACCGCTATTGCAATCGTTGGGGGTGGAGACTAGGCATAATTTGCCGGGCGTTGGCGAAAACTTACGTGACCATTACGCTCCGCGCTTCAGTGCCAGGGTCAAGAATGTCATTACTATCAACGAACTCTCACGCGGTCCCAGATTGATCGGCGAGATAGCAAAGTATTTTCTTGGCGGGAAAAGTATAGTTAATCTAAGTCCTTCTATGGTCTATGGCTTTTGGCATTCAGACGAGGTGGCTCGCAATAACGATTTACAATTCATATTCACGCCGGCCAGCTACAAACTTGGGGTGCACGGACTGTTGGACGAACACCCAGGTTTCACTGTTGCGGCCTGGCAGCATCGGCCGCAAAGTAAGGGCTGGGTTAGGGCTCTTTCCGCCGACCCGTTCGAAAAACCGCTAATTCAGCCGAATTATTTGGCTGAAGAGGGCGACCGCAAGATCTTGATCAGTGCCATGAGGCTAGCCCGCCGCCTGATGCACACGGCGCCCATGCAACCCTTTTTCGATTTTGAGACTTATCCTGGCAACGAAGCGCAATCTGATAATGAATTGCTGGAGGCAGCCCGTCATGTTGGCGGTTCGACATTTCATGTTATGGGTACCTGTCGCATGGGGCCAGCAAGTGATCCTACGGCTGTGGTGGACGATCAACTACGGGTGCGTGGGATGGATGGCTTGCGTGTCATTGATGCTTCCATCATGCCGGCGATGGTTTCAGCCAATCTGAATGCGGCGACCATGATGGTGGCGGAGAAAGGCGCCGATATGATCCTGGGCAAACCTGCGCTCGAACCCATCATTGTGCCTGATTAACATTGAGGTTTATCTTTAGCAAAGAGCTAGGTGTAAAACCTGTGCGTCACATGGTCCCACCGCCGCCGCGGAATATCAGAATCCGTCTTGCAAAATGGAGAAAATCCGTTTATTTAGCCCGCCACTTGATTAAATTCGCACGCGGGCTTGTGTCGATGGAACAGAAAAACTCTATCGATGCTCCGGTGTCCGGCAACGGATGGGCGCCTGCGAAGGCATAACCGGAGAAGAATATGACGGTTTCGGAAGTCCCGAATTTTACGATGCGTCAACTACTAGAGGCCGGCGTTCATTTTGGCCATCAAACCCATCGCTGGAACCCCAAGATGGCGCCATTCATTTATGGTTCCCGCAATAACATTCATATTATGGATTTGCGGGAGACTTCGCCTATGTTGCAGCGTGCCATGTTAAAGGTGCGCGATGAAGTGGCTGGCGGCGGTCGGGTGCTGTTTGTAGGCACAAAACGTCAAGCTTCGGGACCCTTGACGGCTGCTGCTACTGCTTGTGGACAATACTACGTCAATCACCGCTGGCTGGGCGGCATGCTGACAAATTGGCGCACAATTTCTAACTCCATCAAACGTCTCCGCACCTTGGAAGAACAGTTAGCGGAAGAAACCAGTGGATTGACGAAAAAGGAGTTACTGCAACTGACCCGTGAACGGGACAAATTAGAGCGAGCCTTGGGTGGCATCAAGGAAATGGGCGGCCTTCCGGCCGTGATGTTTGTGATCGACACCAATAAGGAAGAAATTGCGATCCGGGAAGCACGGAAGCTGAACATACCCGTCGTCGCCGTAGTTGATTCCAATTGCGACCCAGAATTAATCGACTACCCCATCCCGGGCAACGATGATGCAGCGCGGGCCATATCCCTTTATTTAGATTTGATTTCCCATGCCGTAATCGCCGGCCTGCAAAAGGAACGCCAGGAGGATGGCGAGGATCTGGGCGCAGCCGAGGAATTACCGGCGGACGAGGCTGGCGCGGTTGAAGAAGCGGTTGCAGGGCCCGAGGCAGAGGTCTCCCAAGCGGCCCCTAATGATACGTCCTCTGCGAAGAAAACGTCGTAAAATAAATTATATACACTGTATATTTCATATAGGAGATTAACAGTGACACCGATTTCAGCAGCCATGGTCAAGGAACTTCGCGGCAAGACGGGCGCAGGCATGATGGATTGCAAGAAGGCCTTGACGGAGACCGAGGGCGATATCCAGTCAGCCGTGGATTGGCTGCGCACCAAAGGCTTAGCTGAGGCAGCAAAAAAGGCTAGTCGAGTTGCTTCGGAAGGCTTGGTCGCAGTCGCTGCTTTCGGAACCAAGGGTGCAGTGGTGGAGGTCAACAGCGAAACCGATTTTGTTGCGCGCAACGAGCAATTCCAGGCCTTCGCCCGCACCGTAGGCGACCTAGTTTTGGCTAACGGTAATTGTGAACTGAAGGAACTTCAGG
>CAZDQC010000014.1:0-7978 GCA_964507245.1 uncultured Rhodospirillaceae bacterium | reverse complement strand
GTAGCGGCGACCTCTCCGCAATCGGTCAGCATTGACGATCTGGACCCCGAAGCAGTAGAGCGTGAACGTGCCGTATTGAGCGAGCAAGCCCGTGATAGCGGCAAACCTGAGGATATTATTTCCAAGATGGTGGAAGGTCGTTTGCGGAAGTTCTATCAAGAAGTCGTATTGATGGAACAAACCTGGGTGATTGATGGCGAGACCAAGGTCGCTACGGTGGTAGAGCGGGCTGGCAAAGAATTCGGTGCACCTGTGAAAGTCGCTGGGTTCATCAAATTTGTGCTGGGCGAGGGCATCGAAAAGGAGGAAACTGATTTCGCGGCGGAAGTCGCGGCACAAGTTTCTGCATAGTTCGTCTCGCGCATCTGCTGGCCCATGCCTTGAGGTAGGCTATTGCAGAAAGGGGAACGCCCGTGATGACGTCCGAACCTAATAAATCCGGTGCATGCCTACGCTTTCGACGTGCGTTGTTGAAAATTTCCGGTGAAGCTCTATTAGGTGATGGCGAACATGGTTTAGATTTTGAAACTGTCAGACGCATTGCCAAAGATGTGAAATCCGTCCACGATCTAGGCGCGCAAATCTGTCTCGTCGTCGGTGGTGGCAATATCTTTCGTGGCATTTCTGGAGCGACGGTTGGCATGGAGCGGGCTAGTGCTGATTACATGGGAATGCTGGCTACAGTAATGAATGCCTTAGCCATGCAGAGCGCTTTGGAAGGCATAGGGCTGCCGACTCGCGTTCTCTCGGCTATTCCCATGGATACCGTTTGCGAACCCTACATTCGCCGGCGAGCTGTACGACATATGGAAAAGGGTCGGATCGTGATATTCGCCGCAGGAACGGGTAATCCCTTTTTCACAACCGATACCACGGCAGCCCTTCGCGCGGCCGAAATGGATTGCGATTGCCTTCTTAAGGGTACGCAGGTCGACGGTGTCTACGACAAGGAGCCAAAATCTAATCCTAAGGCTAAGCGGTATGATCGGCTAAGTTATCACCAGGTGCTCTCGCGTGATTTGAAGGTTATGGATGCTGCTGCCATTTCGCTTGCACGAGAGAACGGGATCCCTATCCTAGTATTTTCGATACATAACGATGGTGCCTTCGTTGATGTCATGAGAGGGACCGGTAGATGTACAATAATAGATGAAAGTGATTGAAGAGGGAGGTTAATTGGTGGCTGACCCTGACCTGGACGATCTAGAAAGACGCATGAATGGTGCGGTGGAATCTTTGCGCCAGGAATTCGCTGGTTTGCGCACAGGTCGCGCCTCGGTTGGACTTTTGGAACCTATCACGGTCGACGTGTACGGTGCACAGATGCCTCTGAATCAGGTCGGCACAATTGGCGTGCCCGAACCCCGTTTGCTGACTGTACAGGTTTGGGACAAAGCTGCAGTATCAGCCGTGGACAAGGCTATTCGTGCATCTGGCCTCGGTTTGAACCCAGCGGTGGACGGACAGTTGGTTCGAATCCCCATTCCCGAGTTAACAGAGGAACGCCGAAGTGAAATGGTGAAGATTGCTCATAAGTATGCCGAACAGGCGCGAGTCGCAGTGCGTAACGTGCGTCGTGATGGCATGGAAACCTTAAAAAAAATGGAGAAGGACGGCGAGTTAAGCGAGGACGATCATCACCTTTGGGTCGATGAGGTTCAGCAACTGACCGATCAGACTATTGCAAAAATTGATGAAATCTTGGCGGCGAAAGACGAAGATATCAAGAGGGTCTAGTTCGTGATGGAGCCATCGCCAAATGCCGGTCAGCAGCTGCCGCCGTCCCATGTTGCAATAATTATGGATGGCAATGGCCGTTGGGCCAAGGCGCGGGGACTTCCGAGGATAGCTGGCCATCAACGCGGTGTCGATGCCTTGCGCGGAGTGGTTGAGGCGGGTCGGGAGATAGGCATCGACTATCTCACGCTCTATGCATTTTCGTCCGAAAATTGGAAGCGGCCGGCGACCGAGGTCGATGACCTGATGGGCTTGTTACGTTTGTACCTGCGTCGAGAGTTGAGGGAATTGCACCGCAACAACGTCCGGACACTATTTATTGGTGAATGGAGAAGCCTGGCCCCAGACATTGTGAAATTAATCAATGATGCTGAAGAGACAACCAAGGACAATATCGGTCTGACCTTGATCATAGCTGTTAATTACGGCAGCCATCTCGAAATTGTAGGTGCGACGCGTCGTATCGCCACTGCTGTAGCGGATGGCTCCATGAATTTAGAGGATATCGACGAGGCAAGTTTTTCCCGCCACCTCTACACTGACGGAATTCCGAATCCTGATTTGGTGATCCGTACCAGCGGCGAGCAGCGTCTTAGCAATTTCCTTTTGTGGCAAGCCGGCTATGCCGAGCTCGTTTTCATGGACGTGCTGTGGCCTGATTTCAATAAAAAATACCTGCAACAGGCTGTGGATGAATTCCATCGGCGCGAACGACGTTATGGCGCCTCCGGCGGTTGATCCTATCGCTTCTTCTCTGAAAACAAGGGTGATATCGACCGTAGTGCTTCTGCCTATAGTAGTAGTTTTGCTATATGTAGGCGGACTGGGATTTGCCTTGTTTCTGGCATTTGTGGCTGTCCTTATGGCGGGCGAATGGGATCGATTAACGGGTGGTCGAGGTTTTGGACAACAGGGAGTGATGCTGGCCGCTGGCCTTGTGCTGGCCTTGACGCTGGGTTATCTCGGCAAGATGGACTGGGCTTTGTTGGCGCTATTACCTATTGCAGTGGTTTTAGCGCTGCTTAGCCAATTTTTGGGTCGTGGCGTGGCGTGGCCGGTTTTGGGGTTGTTTTGGCTTGGACTGCCCTGTTTGGCGTTAATGTGGCTGCGTATGGGGGATCAAGGAATGTTGGCCGTTTTATGGCTGTTTTTATCAGTTTGGTCGTGCGATACCGGAGCCTATGTTTCGGGCCGGAGCATTGGGGGCCCCAAACTGGCACCGCGTATCAGCCCAAATAAAACCTGGGCAGGCCTAATAGGGGGCATTCTGGCGGCGGCGATTGTATCCATGCTACTCGCCCTTATTATCGGATCCGGGTCGATTATGTTATTTGCCATACTGGGAGCCCTTCTGGCATTAATTTCACAATGCGGTGACCTGGCCGAATCAAGCCTCAAGCGACGCTTTGACGTTAAGGATAGCGGCACTTTGATTCCCGGCCACGGTGGCATTTTGGACCGGGCCGATGGTGTGCTTTTTGCCGCGCCGGCATTGGTGTTGTTTTTCAAGATACATGAAACAGGGTTTTCCCCATGGTATTAGCAAATGGAGCAAAACCACGAGGTGTCACGATACTGGGTGCGACAGGCTCAGTCGGACAGAATACTTTGAACTTGATTAACCGGAGCCCGGATGACTATCGGGTGGTCGCCCTGACTGCGCAACGCAATGTGGAGCTTTTGGCCTCCTTGGCCCGGCAATGCAACGCAGGCCTGGCTGTCATCGGTGACGAGGACTGCTATGGTGCCTTGCAGGACGCTTTGGCCGGGACGAGTGTTCGGGTAGCTGCCGGCGAAGCCGCCTTATGCGAGGCGGCGGACCAATCAAGCGATTGGGTAATGGCAGGCATAGTCGGGGCGGCTGGGCTGCACCCTACATTATCCGCCATTCGTCGTGGCGCAATTGTTGCCCTAGCCAACAAAGAATGTTTGGTTTGTGCTGGCGAATTGATCCTAGAGGAAGTTAAGCAGAGCGGTGCTACCTTGCTCCCAGTTGATTCAGAGCACAACGCGATATACCAGGTATTTGATTTTGACCGGCCACAATCGGTGGACCGGATAATACTGACCGCGTCGGGTGGTCCATTTCTACATCTCGATGTTACCGCCATGGCCCAGGTTACGCCCGCACAGGCGGTGGATCATCCCAACTGGGACATGGGTGATAAGATCTCTGTGGATTCGGCGACCATGATGAACAAGGGCCTAGAAATGATCGAGGCCTACCATCTGTTTCCCGTCGAGGCAGGCCAAATTGAAATCCTGATCCACCAGCAATCAGTGGTGCATAGCTTGGTAGGCTATGTCGATGGGTCCGTATTGGCGCAACTTGGTGCGCCCGACATGCGAACGCCTATTGCCTATGCCTTGGCGTGGCCTGTCCGAATGGAGACGCACACGGAACGGCTGGATTTGGCGCACTTAGGCAATCTGACGTTTGAATCGCCGGATCCCATGCGGTTTCCCGCGTTGCGCTTGGCGCGTGAGTCCCTCGACGCCGGCGGAACCGCACCCACGGTGCTAAACGCCGCCAATGAGATAGCGGTATCGGCCTTCTTGGCGGGTAAATTGGGGTTCCTGGATATAGCTCGCGTGGTTGAGGAAACTTTAAGCAAAATTCCCGTATATCCTGTGGCCGGTCTGGCGGACGTGACGGCCGCGGACCAAAATGCGCGGGCAGTGGCACTGGAATTGGCCGGACTACTGCCTGTGGGTGACGGTAGGCTGAGCTTAGTGAGAGGGTAAAGACGTTGGTTCTCGATTTCATCACGGGTTTGGGCGGATACATTCTGCCATTTCTTGTGGTGTTGACTATACTGGTATTTGTACATGAGATGGGCCATTACCTTGTTGCCCGTTGGAATGGGGTCAGGGTCGAAGTGTTTTCTATAGGATTCGGCCCGGAAATCAGGGGTTGGAATGATCGTCTTGGCACGCGGTGGAAAATTTGTTGGATACCCTTTGGCGGTTACGTTAAATTTTTTGGTGACAGCAACAGCGCTAGCCAGCCCGACAACGTAGCCCTCAAGGGCCTGACTCCGGCCGAACGATCGGTATCATTTCAACATAAACGGCTTGGCCAACGGACTGCAATTGTCGCCGCTGGTCCAATCGCAAATTTTGTCTATGCAATTGTTGTTCTTGCCGCCATGTATATGGCTTTTGGGCAGCGCGTTACTCCGGCGGAAATTGGTCGGGTCGTGGACGGAAGTGCAGGACAAAATGCGGGATTTCAAGCCGGTGATATTGTCTTAGAGATTGATGGTGATAGCGTTTTTCGTTTTGAGCAGTTTGAGCAAGCCGTATTCCTAAACCCGGAGACGGCTTTGACTTTCCGAGTAAGGCGGGGCGAGCGGGAGATTAATCTTATCGCGACGCCGCGGTTGGCCGAAAAAACTGATCGTCAGGGCATCGCATACAAATTTGGTGATTTGGGGGTCTGGCCGGCCAATCCTGCCATCGTTGGCAAGGTGTTTGATGAAAGTCCTGCGGCGGAGGCCGGTTTTAAGGTTGGCGACCGCATTCTAAAGATCGACGGTCAGGCCGTGGACAATTTTGAGCGTCTACAGGATATGGTGGCGGCTAGCATGGGCCGCCGTTTGGCCATAACTGTGCTGCGAAATGGTGTGGACCTGCGCCTTTATGCTGCTGCTAGGCGTGATGTTGCATCTAGAGAAACCGGCGGCGCAGAACGCTGGTTGATTGGGATTTTGCGGGCACAACGGTCTCCTGTTCGTTTGAGCCCTGGCAACGCTGTGGCCCAGGCTATGGTCACCTGTTACGACATGCTAGCCCAGACTTTGGAGTATGTCGGACAAATGATTTTGGGCCGCCGCGGAACCGAAGATTTGGGCGGGCCGCTGCGAATCGCTCACGCTTCAGGCCAGGCAGCGCAAATTGGTATTGAGCAGTTGATCTTGCTGTCTATACTGCTGTCACTGAACCTTGGCATGATCAATTTGTTTCCAATTCCGATTTTGGATGGTGGGCACTTGCTTTTTTATGGAGTAGAAGCGGTATTGCGGCGTCCTCTCACGGAACGCATGCAGGAATTCGCCTTTCGTATTGGTTTGGCACTTGTTTTGTCACTTACGGTCTTTGCCACTTGGAATGATCTGGTAAACTTAGGCGTCTTTAAGTTCCTAGCTGGCCTGTTTTCATAACTTTAACTACAGGCTCTTTGGAGGCCGTAAATTTGCGCTTTCGCCTGATCATTTTGACCTTGGCAATGTTGATGTTTGGCATTTTGCTTGAGACAATGCCGATTACTGGTGCTCCGGCTCGCGCCCAATCAGCTGCCGCCGTGACTATCGACCGCATCAACGTGCAGGGCAATCAGCGGATTGAGGCGCAGACCGTTGAGTCCTATATGTTGATTTCACCAGGCGAACCCTACAATTCCCGTCTCGTTGATCAATCGCTGAAAAGACTATTTGCCACCGGACTGTTCGCGGATGTTTCCATTCGCCGTCTAGGGAACGTCCTGGTCGTTAGCGTAGTCGAAAATCCGATCATCAACCGTTTGGCATTTGAGGGTAACCGCCGGATCGTTGACGAAGCGCTGGAAACTGAGGTGCAATTGCGGCCGCGCGTCGTCTATACCCGTAGTCGTGTCCAGGCGGATGTACAACGCATTCTACAGGTGTACCGGCGTAGCGGTCGTTTTGCGGCGTCCGTTGAGCCCAAGGTGGTGCGACTGGAGCAAAACCGTGTTGATTTAATTTTTGAAATTAATGAAGGTCGCGTCACTGGAGTGCGACGTATCGATTTCATCGGCAATCGGAATTTTAGTGATGGCAAATTGCGTTCCGTCATGGCAACTAAAGAGTCGCGTTGGTATCGTTTCTTTTCATCAGCTGATACATATGACCCGGATCGTGTCACCTTGGACCGCGAGCTTTTGCGGAAATTCTATTTAGAGCGGGGATTTGCGGATTTCAGGGTGCTTTCCGCTGTAGCTGATTTGACACATGATCGTTCGGAGTTTTTCATAACATTTACAGTTGAGGAAGGCGAACTCTACAAATTTGGCCAGGTTGATATTTCCACTACGTTGAAGGATCTCGAACCAGAATCACTGCGTGGGTTTCTCGATGTAGCAGTGGGCGAGACCTACAATGCGGAGGAAATAGAACGAAGTATAGTA
This sequence comes from uncultured Rhodospirillaceae bacterium, assembly GCA_964507245.1. GTDB lineage: Bacteria > Pseudomonadota > Alphaproteobacteria. The sequence goes on along the minus strand of CAZDQC010000014.1, from coordinate 1,095 downwards.
AGACTTAATTTCGCTGTCGGTCAGCTTGGATATGCGTTTGTGGACATACGTCCACGTGTGAAACGACGCCGGGATGACCGGGTGATTGATCTCGTTTTTGAGATTGTTGAGGGGCCTCGAGTCCATATCGACCGGATCAATATTACGGGTAATGTGCGAACCCTGGACAAAGTTATCCGCCGGGAAATAGAGCTAGTGGAAGGCGACGCCTTTAATACCGCGAAGCTGCGCCAGTCGCGACGGCAGATCCAGCGCCTAGGCTTTTTTGACAAGGTGGATATAACGCAAAAACAGGGTGGGACACCAGACAAGGCGATTGTTGATGTTAATGTACAGGAGCGTTCGACCGGCGAACTGAGTTTCGGTATTGGTCTATCGACGACGGAAAACGTGATTGGCGACATCTCGATACGCGAACGCAACCTGCTGGGCAAAGCGCAAGATTTACGTCTCACCCTTGGGTTGTCAGCTAGTCGGCAACAGCTGGACCTGTCCTTCACGGAGCCATATTTCCTTGATCGGAATTTAGCTGCTGGTTTTGATGTTTTCAGCTTCCAGCAAGATCAACAGGACCGATCTTCCTTCGATGAACAGGCTGAGGGTTTTAAGCTTCGTACACGGTTTCCCATTACCCCGAACCTGAAACAAGGTGTGCGCTACACATTACGCAACGACAAGATTGAGAGCATTAATAACCAAACGTCACAATTCATCCGTCTCGATGAAGGCGAATTCGTGACCTCGTCTGTAGGCTACACATTAACATATGATACTCGTGACGATATTGCCTTGCCGACCACTGGTATCATCATTCGTGGCGGTCAGGAATTCGCTGGCCTAGGCGGCGATATCCAGTATATCCAGAGTACTGCGAAGCTCGCCTATTATTATCCCTTTCTCTATGATGTAGTTGGGAATGTATCATTAGTGGGGGGCAACATAATTGGACTGGATCAAGATGTACGGGTTTTGAACCGATTTTTTCTCGGCGGTGATACTTTCCGAGGGTTCGAAACCGGTGGGGTAGGACCGAGAGACGCTGTTTCAAATGATTCTATTGGTGGTAATACATACGCAGTCTTGACGGGTGAAATG
>CAZDQC010000013.1:0-46139 GCA_964507245.1 uncultured Rhodospirillaceae bacterium | reverse complement strand
CTTCCACTTCGTCGCATTTATCATCTCGCCTGACCGTGCTAGCCTGCCGGCGATATCATGAATACAAAAACTTCGGATAGTGCGCAATCAGGGGGGACGTCAGTGAACGACTCTGCCTACCAGGTATTGGCGCGCAAGTATCGGCCCCAGAAATTCAGCGAACTGGTGGGCCAGGATGCTTTGGTGCGCACTATCACCAATGCAATACGTGAAGATCGCGTTGCTCATTCCTTTATTCTGACCGGTGTTCGCGGCGTCGGTAAAACAACTACAGCGCGAATCATTGCCCGATCCTTGAACTGCGTCGGCGCTGACGGCCAAGGTGGACCGACAATTTCGCCCTGCGGAATCTGCGAGCATTGCAAGGCTATCGCTGATTCGCGCGATGTGGACGTGTTGGAGATGGATGCCGCTTCTCGCACTGGTGTCGACAACATCCGTGAATTGCTGGACGGGGTGCGTTATCTGCCCGCTTCGGCCCGATTTAAGATTTACATCATTGACGAAGTGCACATGCTCTCCATCGCCGCCTTTAATGCCTTGTTGAAAACGTTGGAGGAGCCACCGCCGCATGTGAAGTTCATTTTCGCCACCACGGAAATTCGGAAATTGCCCGTCACAGTGCTGTCCCGTTGCCAGCGGTTTGATTTGCGGCGTATTGGCGCAGAGCAGCTGGTGGCGCATTTCGGTTCCGTCGCCGAGGCGGAAGGTGTGAAAGCAGAGGCGGAGGCCTTGAAAATGATCGCGGGCGCAGCTGAAGGCTCGGCTCGGGATGGACTGTCTCTGTTGGATCAAGCCATCGCTCATTGCGGTGGCCAGGTTACGGTGGCACAGGTACGGGAAATGCTGGGCCTAGCCGACCGGGCACGTATCTATGACCTTTTCGAAGTATTGATGAAAGGCGATGTGGCGGAAGTATTGGCTCAACTGAGGGAGCAATATGACCTTGGCGCAGACCCAGAAGTAGTGCTTCGGGACCTGTTAGAATTGACACACCTTTTGACCCGGTTGCAGGTCGCGGCCGAGGCAGGCGCCGATCCCGGTTTGTCAAAGACCGAGCAGCAACGGGCCGATGCCCTGGCGAAGAGACTGTCAATGCCGATCCTGGCTCGAACCTGGCAGATGCTGCTGAAAGGCTTGGCGGAAGTGCGTACAGCGCCGTCCACCCTGGCAGCGGTGGAGATGATTCTGATTCGCCTCGCCTATAGCACAGATTTGCCAACACCTTTGGACGCCGTACGCCAGGTATTGGACCGAGAACCGGCGAAGCCCGCCTCTGCGCCGACTGTCCAATTGGCCTCGCCGCCGCAATCTGAACCTATGTCTTTACAGCCTCAGTCCGCAGGATCGGCTAGTCAGGAAATTGACGTAACGCCGTCGCCGGAGATTTATGAAGAGATCCCGCCGTCGTCGTCGCCCACGACATTGACAAGTATAGATAGTTTCGCCTCCATCGTAGCCAGGGTAGAAGTTGAGGACGTGCGCCTCTATCACCATTTGATGACTGATGTCAGTTTGGTGGAGTTCCGGCCTGGATATCTGGAAATTCACCCCGGTGAAAAGGCGCCGGCGGATCTTGCAAACAATTTGCGGGGTAAATTGAAAAGCTGGACCGGCGAGACCTGGGCCGTTGTTGTCAATGGTCAAGCGGAGGGTGAACCTCCCTTGGCCGAACAACAACGCCAGGCCAAGGCAGAAATACTTGTTCAGGCAGAAAACGACCCTCTGGTGAAGGCAGTGCTGGAGACGTTTCCCGGCGCCGAGGTCACTGATACGCGACCCCTGGGACGGAGCGTGGATGCTGTGCGGCATATGAACACCCAAAAGGACGAGATGAAATAGCGATGAAAAATCTTAGCCAGATGATGAAACAAGCGCAGGAGATGCAAGGCAAGATGGAGGAAATGCAGGCCCGCATGGAGGAGACAGAAGTGACCGGGCAAGCAGGCGCTGGCATGGTCAGTGTCACCTTGAATGGCAAGGGGGAAATGCGCGGTTTAAAGATGGATCCTAGTCTTAAGGATGGTGAAGTGGCTGTCATAGAAGATCTTATCGTAGCTGCCCATAACAATGCCAAGCGGCGAGTTGAGGAATACACGCAAGAGGAAATGAGCAAGCTGACTGGTGGATTAAATTTACCGCCGGGCATGAAATTGCCGTTTTAGGCAGCGGAGATTAGCATCCTATCCATGAGCGGCGTCCAAATTGACCAATTAATTCAACTGTTGGCGAAACTGCCCGGCCTGGGCCCTCGTTCGGCCCGAAGGGCCGTTCTGCACCTGATTGACCGTAAGGAAAGTCTGTTGCGGCCGCTGGCCGAGGCAATGAACCGGGCGGCTGACTCGGTACAGGCTTGTAACGACTGCGGCAATTTGGACGTCCTTCAACCGTGTGCCATATGCCGGGATGAACGCCGTGAACCGGGCGTCATCTGTGTTGTTGAGAGCGTCGCTGATTTATGGGCACTTGAGCGGGCTGGGGTGTTTCGCGGACGCTACCACGTCCTAGGGGGAACATTGTCGGCAATGGACGGTATTGGTCCGGAGGATCTCAACGTTGGCAGCCTGGTGGCCCGGGCTGGAGAAGGCCAGGTGGTGGAGGTGATCTTGGCGACTAATGCTACCGTGGACGGGCAGACCACGGCTCATTATCTGGTGGAAAAGTTAGTCGATTGCGGTGTAGAAATTTCGGGCCTTGCCCATGGCGTCCCTGTTGGCGGCGAATTGGACTATCTGGACGATGGCACCCTGGCCACCGCCTTGGGCGCCCGTCGACCGGTTTGAAAGATGCAAACGAGCGAATTGATTCACATGAAGGCAACACTCTGCACGGTTTCTGAATTTAGTGCGATTTACGAAAATTTGAGGAGGCTCCAATGGCGATGCAAGGCCAATTTCTGAACCTTGGACTTGCCATGTTCACCGATCTTACAATGCTAGCTAGGTATGCGAAGGACGCCACCGATTTGGATGTAAGGTTGTGAGATATAGGTGTTCTGACCGGCACTGACCTGGATCCCTGGATTGCCGGCTTCGGTGTCGGCGACAATTTCTAAGCGCCATCGGGGCGGACCCGCCAAGGTTTGACCAAGAGATAGAGCGTGCCAGCAATCGTGTTATTGGTAAGCAAAATTATAGCGATGGGCCAAGCCGTGCCATCGTGGGTCAAGACAACACAGAACGTACTCAGGCCGCCTCCGGCCATGGGCAGGGCACCTAGCATAGCGGCAGCATAACCATGTCCAGCGCGGCAGACATCGAAAGCCCGAACCGGCGCAGTGGCGAATATCAGACCCAGACCAAAGGCGAAGAAGCATTGAGTTGCTATCATCACGATGGGATCCTCCCACCCAAAGGCGACTACTGTCATGAGAGCCAGTTGGCCTAACACGCCTAAAGCCAATCCTACAACGAGCATTTGATCCGATGTGAACTGGTCCGCCACCCGATTGACTGCCAATGACCCAAAAAAGAAAGCGAGTACGATTAGGGCGTAGTAGTAGCCATAGTGTTCCGTTGGGACGCCCATGCGTTCGATGAAGATGAAGGGGAAGGCGGCGATTGTGGCGAACAATCCGCCCAAGACCAAGGACATAATCAATATGTAGGCCATGAAAGGTCCATCGGTAAGCAGGGTGTAATAGCCCCATAACAGGCGGCGAGGGCGTAGGGCGTCCCGATCCGGTTTGGCGAGAGTTTCTGGTAATAGACGCCATACCAGAAATATAACCACAACGATGATGCCCGTCAGCAGCACGAAATTGGAGCGCCAACCGAACCAAACATGCATATGGCCGCCGATGATTGGCCCGACCGCCGGGGCTAAGGCAATCGCCATTCCATATGCGGCCAAAACCCGCACAGCGCCGGCTTCGTCATAGAGTTCCCGGATGACTGCGTAGCCGACGACCGCTTCGGCACAGGCGGTCAAACCCTGGAAGATGCGAGCCACAATCAAGGCGTCAATAGACCCGGCGACAGAGCACAATATGGAGGCTAATGCGAACCCGATCATGCCGGCTAGAAGTACAGGGCGCCGGCCGATGCGATCCGACAGTGGGCCGTAAAATAGCTGTGCCACGGCATAAGCAACCAAATTCAGGGTCATGGTCAATTGTACCCGACCGGCGTCTGTCCCGTAGGCATCCTGCAAATGAGGCAAAGATGGGGCGTATAGGTCCGTCGATAGGATCGACGTGCCAGACGCCATGATCAATATCGCCGGTATGATCACCGGCACCGAGGCCGAAGACTTGTTCGACGCCATGCTAGCTGCTAACGAACTGCCCGGAAGCAAGTACGTAATTCGTCGACGAATATCTCGGGCTGTTCCATGGCTGCGAAATGCCCGCCTTTGTCCAATTCATTCCAGTGAACGATGTTCTCGAATGTCTTTTCTGCCCAGCGGCGTGAGGCGGAAAAAATTTCCTTCGGGAACAGGCTGCAGCCCACAGGTACCTTGACGGTATTGGGGCTCATTTTGCCGAAGCTTTCCCAATACAGACGAGCAGATGACGCAGCTGAATTCGTCAACCAGTATACCATGACATTGTCCAGCATATCATCCCGCCGAAGAGCGTTTTCGGGATGCCCATCGCAGTCGGTCCAGGCCCAGAATTTCTCAATAATCCAGGCTGCTTGTCCCAAAGGGCTGTCTGCAAGACCGTACCCCAAAGTCTGGGGTCGGGTGGATTGCTGTTTGGAATAGCCGGAATCCCAATCCTTATAGTGTTTCGCAGCCGATAGGGCCTTTTTTTCGAATTCTGTCAGATCGTCCATGGTGTTAGGATCAGGCTGGACAGAAATCATGTTCAGGTGGATGCCAATGCAGTGGTTTTCGTCTTGCACGCCCACTTGCCGGGCAATAATGCTGCCCCAATCTCCTCCCTGGGCGGCATATTTTTCGTACCCCAAGCGGGCCATCAACTGACCCCAGGCATCGGCAATCTTGTTAACTGACCAACCTGGTGCGGCGGGTTTATCTGAGAAGCCGTAGCCCGGTAGTGACGGCGCGATGACTTGAAAGGCATCCTTGGCCTTTCCGCCGTACGCAACGGGGTCCGTCAGCGGGCCGATTACATGCCGAAATTCCAGCACGGAACCAGGCCAGCCATGGGTGATCAGTAGAGGCAAGGCCTCCGCGTGTGGTGATTTGACGTGTAGGAAATGAATATCCACACCATCGATCTCTGTCTGGAACTGCTCCCATCCGTTCAGCAACTCTTCACAGGACCGCCAGTCGTAGTCGTTGACCCAATACCGGCAAATCTCCTGCATATATGACAAGGGAATGCCCTGGCTCCAATCATTAGGTGTTTCCGCGTCGGGCCATCGAGTAGCGGTCAGGCGGCGGCGCAAATCTTCCAAATCACTTTCGGGAATGGACAGTTGGAATGGTCGAATGCCTTCAGTCATGACGCGCTACCCCTTTCCGGGGTCCTGACCGCGCCCTAATGCGCTGCCCCGTAAGCCCTACGTTAGCCCTGTGTCGAGTGGGGTGCAATTCGGGAACGCGTCGACGGGATACAAGAATACTCTTGCCCTTGGCCTAGTGGATGAAGGTGGTGGTTTTGAGGAAATTTAGGTAGGCCCCCGCTTCGGTAAATCGACAATATCGGCACCTTTCCGTTCTTGTTCCTGAGATTCCGATTCAAGCATGTCGGCCTCCGTCTCTGCCAACTGAACGTCCTCGATTTTCTCTGCCCGGTGTGTGATTTTTTTTGTTGAGGTAGCAATGAGCTCTAGATCCTTGCCAGCTTGTCCGAAATGGCTTTGTAGTTTTTGGGTGCGGTCGTCCAGACGTCTCACATCGTCCAGCAACTTCTGCACTTCGGCCTGAATTACGCCGGCCTGCTCCCTCATGCGGGCATCCTTTAGCACCGCGCGCACCGTGTTTAGGGTGGCCATCAGGGTGGTCGGCGATACGATCCAAACGCGAGCGCGGTAAGACTGTTCAACAGTTTCGGGGAAATTGGCGTGCAGTTCCGCATAAACCGCCTCGGAGGGCAAAAACATCAAGGCGCTGTCCGCGGTTTCGCCGGGTAGAATATAACGTTCCTGGATATCCTTGACGTGTTTACGGATTGCCGTGCGGAAGGCGCGTTGTGCCGCTTTCAACTGATTGTCGTCTTCGGCATTGTGCAGGGCATGATAGCTTTCCAACGGGAATTTGGCGTCAATGGCGATGGGTCCCGGTGGCTGGGGCAGTTGGATCAGACAGTCGACCCGCCGCTGGTTGGACAGTGAAGCCTGAAAATCATAGGCAGAAGGGGGTAGGATTGAGGTCACTAGATTTTCTAACTGAACTTCGCCAAATGCCCCGCGGGTCTGTTTGTTGTCGAGAATATCCTGCAGTCCAACAACTTGGCCTGCCAAGTCAGAGATATTCTTTTGCGCCTGGTCGATCACATTCAGGTGCTTGCCCAATTCGCCGAGGGAGGATGCGGTCTTCGTCGCTGATTTCTCCAGGCTTTCGCCCATGCGTTTGCTAACCCCATCCAGGCGATCATGTAAAGTGCGCAGCAGTTCCGCCCGCTCCGCGGCTGATTGTTCTGACATTTGACTCAGTCGTCCACCCAGGTCAGCCTGCGCCGTGACCAGCGTCGCCGCCGTGGCGGCCAAGGTGTCAAAGCTCTCGAAATTTGAGCTAGGCCGCCGCCTTTGCCACAAAAAAAAGGTTATGCCGGAGGCAATCAACATTAATGTCGTAGCAGCCAGGGCGCCTATCAAAATATCCATGCCGCGTTCCTTTCTCATTTCCAGCCGGTCCAAACTTGACCTGGATTAGGGTGCATATTACCTAAAGGGCCGAATTCTGACCTGATGATCCAAACAGCAACAAACGAATCATGGCTATCTTGCCCATTATCACCGCGCCGGACCGGCGGTTGAAGGTAAAATCGACGCCGGTCGAGACGGTGGACGATGATGTTCGTAGGTTATTCGATGACATGCTGGAAACTATGTACAAGGCTCCAGGCATCGGGCTGTCTGCGGTTCAGGTGGGCGTGCCAAAGTGCTTGATAACCGTGGATGTAAGTCGTGATGATGAGGATAATTCGCCGGTGTTTCTAGTGAACCCAAAAATCATAGAATATTCCGATGAGATTGAGACTTTTAGCGAAGGTTGTTTGTCCCTACCTGACCAGTTCGCTGATTTGCCGCGGCCCGCAACTATCGTCCTGGATTATCTTGATTATGACGGTGCGCAACAGCAAATTCGGGCCGATGGCCTCCTGTCGCGGTGTATTCAGCATGAGATGGATCATTTGCTGGGGCGGCTGTTCGTAGACCATCTGTCAGCGGTAAAACGCAGCATCATCCTGCGCAAGTTAGAAAAGGCGCGGCGGCAAAAGGTTAACGACTGATGGCGAACTTGAACGTGGTGTTTCTCGGTACTCCGGATTTCGCTCTACCGACGCTGCATGCATTACTGGCGGCGCCAGACGTCGATGTCATCGCTGCATATACGCAGCCTCCGCGTCAGGCTGGGCGGGGCAAAAGCCTACGCCCCTCGGCCGTTCATCGAGCAGCCCAGGGTCATAATATTCCTGTTTATACGCCCGCCAGCCTGAAAGGTGGCGATGTACAGGGTGAATTTGCAGACCTAGATGCAGATGCGGCGGTGGTCGTTGCCTATGGATTAATTCTACCCCAACCAATCCTAACGGCACCGCGCTTGGGGTGTCTTAACTTACATGGCTCGCTATTACCTCGCTGGCGAGGTGCAGCGCCCATTCAGCGAGCTATCATGGCCGGCGATGATATCACAGGCGTTTGTATCATGCTTATGGATGAAGGATTGGACACGGGACTGGAGCTGTTGCGGATAGAACGAAAAATTCACCCCTCTGACACGGCGGGCGATTTACACGATGACTTGGCCGCGTTGGGCGCGCCTTTGATGCTGGAGGCCCTGCGTGGTGTAAGTACCGGAATCTTAACAGCAAAGGCCCAACCCAGAACGGGCATTACCTATGCCAGAAAGATCGACAAGGCTGAGACACACATTAATTGGCGCCTGTCGTCGGTAGAACTCGATCGCCTAATTCGTAGCGTTTCACCCTTGCCCGGCATGTGGTGTCAATGGAAAGACGAGCGGATTAAGATCCTTTTGGCAAAACCCCTGGCCGAAAACACAAAGCAACTGCCAGGCACGGTTTTGGATGATCAACCTTTAGTGTCGTGTGGGAATGGAAGCCTCCGACTGCTCCGTTTGCAGCGACCCGGTAAGGAGGCGATGGGGGCAGAGGACTTCCTACGTGGTACGGCTATATTGCCAGGGACCGTGCTGACTTAGTGGGCTATCGTAATTTGCTAATTACTTCCTAAATTATTGGATTGAAGGCGGTCTTTTACTAACAATACGGTCACGGCAAGATGTCCGTATGTGCTATAATTTAGGTTCAACCCAAATCGTGATGGGAGCCATAATTTGAGGAATGGATCGTGGAAGTCTGCTGAATTTCTATAGTCTGCCTGATAATGAAGTTGTAGCTCAGTTGGGAGAGCGCTTGAATGGCACTCACAGTTTCGGATGGCGATGACAGCGTGACGATTACTGGTACTGTGCCAGCATCACGACTAGGGCAGTTTAGTTGGGCTTTGTTCGACTGGGCCAATCAGCCCTATTTCACGCTTGTTACCACCTTTATTTTTGCTCCATATTTTGCCTCGTACGTAGTTGGCGATGCCGTGCGGGGCCAAGAATTGTGGGGCTATAGTCAGGCGATTGCTGGCCTCTGCATCGCTCTGTTGAGTCCCATAATGGGCGCCATGGCCGATGCTGCCGGACCACGTAAGCCCTGGATCGTTTGTTTTCAGTTGGTTTGTGTCGTCGCCTGCACAGGACTATGGCTGGCCATGCCGGGTGCCATAGCTGGAGATCTGGTCTGGATCATCGGGCTTGTGGTGATGGCCAGCTTGGGGGCGGAATTCGCCACCGTTTTCAACAACGCCATGTTGCCAGGTCTTGTGGCTAGATCCGGTTTGGGGCGGCTGTCGGGGCAGGCATGGGCTCTGGGATATTTAGGTGGACTGATCTCATTGGGATTTATTTTGGGGGGTTTCAGCCTGCCCGACGTGCCCTTGTTCGGTCTGGATAAGGCGAGTCACGAACATGATCGTATGGTCGGTCCGTTTTCGGCGGTTTGGATGATAGTTTTTGTGTTGCCTCTGCTGCTATTCACTCCGGACGCAAGGCCCAGTGGCATTAGCCGGCGACAGGCTGCGAGCAAGGGTTTGCGTCATCTGGCCAGCACCTTGCGGGAGGTGCGCCATTATCGCAACGTTATGTTGTTTCTCCTGGCGCGGATGGCCTATTTCGATGGTCTGTCTGCCGTGTTCGCCTTCGGTGGCATTTATGCTGCGGGTAGTTTCGGTTGGACAACGACTAATCTAGGAATCTTTGGCATCATTCTGACTGTCTTTGCTGCCGTTGGTGCTTTGGCTGGTGGCTGGCTTGACGACAGGATTGGTTCGAAAAAAACAATTCTCTATGCGGTGGTTGGTCTCATAATTTCCACTTTAGGTGTGGTTTCCATTGCCGTTGAAGGACTGGGCACTGACAACCGGAGGGACACGGTACTGTTTTTTATTCATTATGCACAAAACGCGCCAGAAGGAGGCATGTTCACGACTCTTTCAGAGCAATTATTTCTGGTTTTCGGCATCATGATAGGCGTTTTTGGTGGGCCGGCACAGGCTGCTTCACGGACGATGATTTCTCGTTTGGCGCCAGTTGAGAAAATTGGCGAATTTTACGGTCTCTATGCGCTGAGTGGAAAGGCCACGGCCTTTGTCGCCCCATTTGCCGTTGCCGGCATAACTGGTTTTACGCAAAGCCAGCGGTACGGAGTGGCGGTCATTTTGGTATTCTTAATATTGGGCCTGCTGCTTATGTTGCCGGTCCGGGAAGAACGCTCTCAAGTTGCTGCATAGAGATCCATATTTATGAGCGGATCCGCTTTCTCCATCTTTAGCACGTTAACTTCAATGACCCCTTTTTTGGCCGCCACCGACGGCACGTCTGATAAATGAATTTTTAATCACTACAATGAATCAATGACGGAAGTGGCGCATGCCGGTCAGGACCATCGCCAGGCCTGCTTCGTTAGCGGCTGCAATGACCTCGTCATCGCGCATAGAGCCACCAGGTTGAATTACTGCTGTTGCACCGGCGTCGGCAGCTGCCAAAAGGCCGTCCGCAAATGGAAAGAATGCGTCTGATGCCACCACGGAGCCATTGGTCATGGGCTCGGACAGTCCTGCTTCATTTGCTGCATCCTCTGACTTGCGAGCAGCGATGCGGGCGCTGTCCAGCCGGCTCATTTGTCCTGCACCGATGCCCACTGTAGCGCCATCCTTGACATAGATAATAGCATTAGACTTCACGTGTTTGCAGATGCGGAAAGCTAGCAATAGATCCGACATTTCCCGATTGTTTGGTGGCCGATCGCTAACTACCTTCACATCATCGCGGTCGATACGGCCGTTGTCGCGGGATTGCAGTAGATAGCCGCCCGATAAATTTCTTAACGTAGTGCCAGGGGCGCTAGCGTCGGGTAGCCCACCGGTCAATAATAAGCGTAGATTTTTTTTAGCGGCGATGACAGAGATGGCTTCTTCGTCGGCGTCCGGGGCAATGATAACTTCAGTGAAAATTTCTACCATGGCCGAGGCGGCAGCCGCGTCCAAAGGACGATTTGTGGCGATGATGCCACCGAATGCGCTGACCGGGTCGCAACGCAGGGCCTTTTTGTAGGCGCTTAGTAAGTCAGTATCGACAGCCACACCGCAGGGGTTGGCATGCTTAATGATAGCCACCGCTGCTTCAGCTGGATCGAATTCACCCACCAATTCAAAGGCAGCGTCCGTGTCATTCAGATTGTTATAACTCAACTCCTTGCCCTGCAACTGACGGGCTGTGGCGACGCCTGGTCGGGGTTCACCGGTGGTATAGAAGGCTGCTGTCTGGTGAGGGTTCTCACCGTAACGTAATACATCTTGCTTCCTTGCAGTGACCACGAGGCGGTCGGGAAATTGCTCGCCTCGCTGGTCCGCAAACCAGGAGGCGATTTTGGCGTCATAGCTGCCCGTCCGCGCATAGGCCTTAGCCGCAAGGGATTGACGCAGTTCACCGCATGTGGCGCCGTTGTATTGGGCCATGGCCTCTAGAATTGCCGGATAATCGCTGGGATCGGTAGACACAGTCACATAGGCATGGTTCTTGGCAGCGGAACGGATCATAGCTGGGCCGCCAATATCGATGTTTTCGATACAGGTGGCGAAATCTGAGCCTTTAGCCACGGTCTCCTCAAACGGATAAAGGTTCACAACTACCAGATCGATGATGCCGATGTTGTGGTCGGCCATGGATTGGGTATGATCCGGATTGTCGCGTAAAGCTAAAAGACCACCGTGAACCTTTGGGTGCAAGGTCTTAACCCGACCGTCCATCATTTCAGGAAAGCCGGTATAGTCGCTGACTTCCTTCGCCGGCACGCCGAAGTTAGCCAAGGTGCGGGCGGTGCCTCCGGTGGACAGGATCTCCACCCCATGACCCACCAGGGCATTAGCCAATGCTTCGAGGCCGCATTTGTCCGAAACAGAGATCAAGGCACGTTTGATAACAACCAAATCGCCCATCTCTGCAGCCATCGTGGTTCACTCCTGATTACGAGTCGAATTAAATTTTCGGCGCTATAGCATGACCCTCTTTCGTGCCAAAGCGGACAGACTATTCTGCTTGCGCCACAGTAGTTTCCTTCACGACGTTGTAGCTGCCATTTTGCAATTCGGGAACGAGATAGCGAATCAGGGCTATAGTTAGTGCGGTATCACGTGACTTGGCCGCTCCTGATAGTTTATCCAATTGGCCACTCAACAATTCATAGTCGATAACCCTCGGGGAAGCCAAATTGACGCCCTCTAGGTTAGTTGGTTGGGGCGCCTCGCCGTCATGCAACATTTCTTCATACAGTTTCTCACCAGGCCGCAGGCCCGTGAAGGTTATTGGGATATCTACGTCCGGCGTGAATCCTGCCAGCCGGATCATCTGCCGGGCAAGATCCAGAATACGCACTGGTTGGCCCATGTCCAAGACGAAAATTTTGCCGCTTTCAACGTCCCTGGGAGTGGCGGCGGTGGCCTGCAGGACTAGTTCCACCGCCTCACGCGCGGTCATGAAATAGCGCGTGACCTCCCGGTCCGTGACCGTCAGCGGGCCGCCCCGGGCGAGTTGGCGTTGGAATAGGGGCACAACGGAACCTGTAGAACCCAGTACATTACCAAAACGTACAGTAACAAAGCGGCAGCTCGTGGAAGTCAGGCTCAGCCCTTGGCAAATCATCTCGGCGATGCGTTTTGTGGCGCCCATTATAGAAGTCGGATTGACGGCCTTGTCCGTGGAAATCTGCACCATCACAGCGACTTCTGACGCCAGACAGGCGCGGGCTACGTTGGCCGTGCCCATGACATTGGTCAGCACCCCTTCATTGGGGTTCTCTTCCACCATAGGTACATGCTTGAACGCGGCAGCATGGAAAACCAGGTCTGGCTGTTCGCGCTGAAAGACCGTCGCCAGGCGTGTGCTGTCGCGCACATCTCCAAGGATGGTGCTGCGGGATAAATTCGGCCAGTTTTCGTCAAATTCCAGGTCAATACGGTAGAGAGCAAGTTCACTATTATCTAACAGGGAGATGTGCGTCGGGCCGTGGATAGCGATCTGGCGCGCCAATTCGGACCCGATGGTGCCGCCTGCGCCGGTTATCAATATTCGCCGGCCCGCAATTAATACCCGCATAGCGTCCTGGTTCAAAAACTGCTGCGGTCTGCCCAAGAGGTCCGCGACCTCCACTGGTTGGACTTCCAGTCGTGTCTTGTCGGTGCTGCTCTGAAATTCAGTCATGCGAGGCATGCGGGATAAGGTCAGGCCCAAAGCCTCGGCCTGCTCCAATAGCTTGCCGATGGATGGGCCATCTAACTTGGACCAGGTGATGACCAGGCGCTGGGGCTTTCGCCCTTTCCTGGTTAAATTCTTGACGATATCCTCCACCTGATCCAGCCCGCCCAGGACTGTAATGCCACGAATGTCGCGACCAATGCGACTGTCCTTGTGATCGACAATGCCAACAACGCGATAGCCCGCTTGGCGGTCCCGCGCCAGGCCGCGAATAAAGGTCTCGGCCTCGTCACCGGCGCCGATCAACAGCACTGGCACCCGCCCGTCATCGGTATGCTCAAATACTGCACGCAAGTCGCCATCCTTTGAAAATCGATAAAGAAGGCGCGGGGCCATTAAAAGGCACACTAACAGAGGCCAGTTCAAGAACATGGCGCTGCGCGGGAAATTGGCCAGGCGGTCCATGACAAACATCACGGGCAGGAAGATCAGAATTGCCAAGGTCACTGCCTTGATGATGGCAATGACGTCCGACAACGAGGCATAGTGCCAAATTCCGCGGTATAAACCCATCCGCCAAAAAACCAGGAAACAGACCACGGCGAAGATAACTGTGCCGTGCCATAGGAAATAAAATTCTTGGGGCTTGCCGTAGGTTTGGTATCGGAACCAGACTGATAGCTCGAATGACAGCATAGCCATGAAGACGTCATGAGTAGCAACCGTAGCGATCCGCGTATTGATGCGCCGTAGCCAGCTCACGATCCGTCCAATCCATCCGGTTTTTTTTCGGAAGATGATTCAGGTGTCTTCATGGTGGCAAAATTGTATAGCAAAAGAAGGACCGCGACACTGGCTAACACCAAGGCTAGCCAACTGCCGTCCCAATGGGCGGCCCAGACGGTTGCGGTGATCAGGACCAGATTGCAACACAAGACCAACAGCGCGATGAGGCCGTGATTACCGCTTTGCTGAACTGCATATTGGTAAAAATGGCATCGATGGGCCTGCCAGATTTTTTTGCCTCGCAGCAGGCGCCGCAATAGGGTCCAGGTGGCATCGGAAAGATAGTAGAGGGGCAATATCAGAGCAGGAAGCCATTGGCCGGACGCTGCCAAGGACAGCAATAGCCAGCCTAATACAAATCCTAGACCCACGCTGCCGACATCGCCCAAAAATATTTTCGCCGGATGCCAGTTCCAAGTACCGAATCCGATCGCCGCACCGGCGGCAATCGCCGAGGGGGCCGCCAAATGCGCAACAGGTCCATTTCCCGCTGATATCAAGGCTATGCCTATGCCAATGCAACTCCCTTCTACAGCCGACATGCCGTCTACTCCGTCCATGAAGTTGAACAAATTGATAAACCATAGCCAGCAAAACCACGTAGCCACTTGATCGGCAACTGGCGGAAGAATTCCTTGGAAAACAGGCTCTTGTGGTAACAGCGTACAACCTACCGCCGCGATCAGGGCCTGCAGAGCCAAGCGACTACCAGCCGGGAGCCCTTTCAGATCGTCGAGAAAGGAAAATCCCGCCAAACCGATTGCGAGTAGTGCGATGATGGCCGTTTCCGGCGACTCGCCCTGCCACCAAGTCAGCAGACACCAGCCGACTGTTAAGGTCGCCATGACGGCTATGCCACCGCCGCGCGGCACAGCGCGGTCATGACTGGAACGCTCGTTCGGGTGATCGAGGATCTGGCGGGCCCGTAACTGCCGCAGTACCAGGCCCGTGGCCAGAACGGTCACCGCAGCAGCGGCGATACCAAGCATGACGATGAAGCTCCAAGACATGGGCGCTTATAACCTATGTTCCCACCACACGCACAGGTCCTTGCGAATACTCGGACACTCTTGTCAGAGCGGAGTGTTGATGTTACTCCCGCCCCGCGATCTACAGTGACGAATGTTAGGCTCTTGCTCAATGGACATCCTAATTCTTGGTGGCGATCGTTATCTGGGCTTGCCCACGGCCACGCACTTCGCGGCTCAGGCCGACCTCGTGTGGGCAGCGCACAATTTCGCCAAGCAAAAATCGGAGCTGGGAGATGGTGTCGAACCCTTACTGCCGATCTCAATTTTGCACCAATGGGTGATGTATTGGAAAGATTGCTGCGTCGGTGGACCGATCCATATGAAGGTTGGTAATCTGGCCAATCATCGATTCGTCTGTAATTTACGCGAAACCAAACCGGACACCATCGCACCTCAAATTCGCTGGACCGTCGGCGAAAATACAGAAGAAAAAGTTTAGCTCCCGTGACCACTAATAATTCCATCGAGGCGTCAATTGCCGTAATCGGTCTAGGTTATGTCGGGCTGCCCTTGGCCGTAGCCCTGGCGCGGCACTTTCCAACTATCGGATATGACGTGAATCAAGATCGGATCAGCGAGTTGCGAGATGGCCACGACCGGACTCGGGAAATCGCTACGTCAGATTTAGTAGCCAGCCCACTGACTGTCACCGGTGATAGCAGTGATATTGCAGTGGCGGACATTTATATTGTCACGGTGCCCACGCCAGTGGACAAAGATAAACAGCCGGACCTACGTTTGGTTAAGTCGGCTTGTGCGGGTATAGGGGCGGTGTTGAAGACAGGAAACATCGTGGTGTTCGAAAGCACAGTTTACCCTGGCGTCACTGAGGATATTTGCGGTCCTGCTCTGGCGGAAGCTTCGGGACTAGTTTGTGGCCAGGATTTCTTTTTGGGTTACTCGCCTGAGCGTATTAACCCGGGCGATCGAGAACATACCATCGACAAGATTACCAAGGTTGTGGCCGGCCAGACGGACGAGGTTGTTGATCGCTTAGTTGATTTATATGGGCAGGTGACTAGCGGGGGTGTTTTTCGTGCGCCAGATATCAAGACGGCTGAAGCTGCTAAAGTCATCGAAAATGCTCAGCGTGACATCAATATTGCCTTCGTCAACGAAGTGGCCGCAATTTGCCAGCGTCTATCACTGTCCGCCCACGACGTTTTGGAAACTGCAGGCACGAAATGGAATTTTCTTCCCTTCTCACCTGGGCTTGTGGGTGGCCACTGCATTGGCGTCGATCCATATTATCTCGCCTATCAGGCGCAACAATTGGGTCATGATCCGCAGATGATTTTGGCGGGTCGTCGTCTTAATGATGCCATGGGCGATTTTATCTCGGGATGTATTAACGAATATATGTCGGGGCCAGGACGCATCCTGGTTATGGGACTAACCTTTAAGGAAAACGTACCCGATCTGCGCAATACTAAGGTGGTTGACGTGATTGCTGGACTGAAATTATGTGGTCACCAGGTGGAGGTGCACGACCCTATCGCAGATGCTGAAGAGACCACGCGGCTATATGGATTTGAACTTATCCCCTCGCTGATGGGACAGGGACATTATGACGCCATCGTCGGCGCCGTTCGTCATGACGCCTATATGGCGCTAAACGCTAAAGACTTATCGTATCTGGTTCGTGAAGGCGGGCTGATTGCGGATATTAAAGGGTTGTGGCGGGACGGCGAACGTCTCAACAATCGCAACTATTGGCAGCTCTAAGTTATTTTGAAGGGATTTGGGGAAGTTTCAGAACTTACCAAATGCAGTCGAATTTTGCGGTGGCGTGGAGACTTCGTGCGAGCGTCTAATTATTCGTCGATTTCTGTAAATTTGCGGATGATATTGCTTGGATGATCGAAAATGCGCCTTTTCAGCTCCGCCCTCGGGTGCCATTGCCATCATTTGCGGGGCATCAGCATGATCGCAGTTTTGCCTGAGAAGCAAATGTTGGTTCATCGATCAAGTCCTTTTGATCAAGTTGGGATGTAGCCGCCCTTTACCCTGGCATTCCGGCGCTCCAAAATACGCGCAAGCAAATCAGAAAGTGATTTTGGAAATGAGTAGCATCGCCTTTGAAATTCCAGATGAAATTCGTGGCCTATGCGACGGACTTGAGAACTTTATTAAGGCTGAAGTGATTAGTCGGCATGCGAAAAATCATGACCTGCTCTCCAACGGCCGCAAGACCTATGATGAGAATGGTCGGTACGTTGGAAAGGTAATAGAGCTGATCCGCCAGGTGCGAATGGCCTCCTCGAAAGCCGGCTATTTCAATATGTGTGTGCCTGAGGATTTGGGTGGTAGCGGCCTTGGGATGTTGGCCTACTACGTGGCGTGGGAACACGCCTACCGCACGGCGGGACCGCACAACTGGTTGACAATGTATGCCATTAGCCATTGGGCATTGGGACCCTCGCGGCTGCTGGAGCGAGTGACCGCTGAGGCACGGTCGGAAATTTTGGATGGCATGGTCGAGGGGCGAACATCCATGTGTTTTGGGATGTCGGAGCCGGGTGCAGGGTCCGATGCTGCCGCAATGACTACCCGGGCAAAACAGGACGGCAATGGCTGGCGTATTAGTGGACGCAAAATTTGGACCACTAATTCACCTATCGCAGATTACTGCATCGTCTTTGCTCAGACCGACCCCAAAGCAGCGGCTCTACGCAAGGGCGGCATCTCCGCTTTTCTGGTTCCTACCAATTCGGCGGGCTTCGAGATCGAGAGTATTATCCGCATGCATGGCTCTGTCGGCGGTAACGAGGCCCAACTAGTCTTGGAGGATGTACGGGTTGAGCCTTACCAGTTGGTTGGTGAATTGAACCAAGGCTTTAAAATCGCGGTGTTCGGCGTTTCCATGGGACGGATCTATAATTCCGCCCGGGCCCTAGGACTGGCGCGTTGGTCGGTGGATTTAGCCCTGGATTACAGCACACAACGTGAGGCTTTCGGCAAACAGATCTCAGAATATCAAGGCGTGACTTTTCCATTGGCAGAATCCGCCATGGAACTGCATGCCTCCCATCTGATGGGTCTGAACGTTGCGCAATTATTGGATCAGGGCGAACCCGCAATTAAAGAATTATCCATGACCAAGGCTTATGCCGTAGAGGTGGGAGCGCGCGCTATCGACAGGGCTATCCAGGCACATGGTGCCATGGGCTTCACCAATGAGGTGGGATTGTTTGAAGCCTATAATGTCGTGCGGGCTGTTAATGTGGCTGACGGCACGAACGAAATCCTGCGCCGGACCATCGTGCACCGCCTTTTGGGTGGTGATCGGGATCTTTAGCCTGCTCGCTTTAACGGGTATGACGGGAATTTGGAATTCACGAGCTTCTTATTCAGTCGGGTTGGCCTACCCAAAAGTGGCTTCCATCTCTCGGCGAATGATCACGGCTTGGTCTTTGGTATCAATGGCTGCGTCGTCCCAGGTCAGGAATTTTCCGGCGGGGACATCCCGCGTCAGCGCCGCGTGGGACGCGAGACCCAAGGGCAGGCCGCCCAAGGTCAAGGACCGGTCGGCGGGGATCTGCTTGCCCCAGACCATGTGCCCACCCTCACCGTCCAGAATTTCACCCTTTTTTAGGGCTCGTTTGGCCACGGCTACCACGTCGGAACGAAATCCAGTCGGCGACCCCGTGGGCTCTCCACGTAGGGCGATGGAGGCGACTGAGATACCCAGCTCCAGGCCGATCATATGAGTGGGGCGGTAGAGGGCGGCAAAGTGTCCGGAGGCGTCAGGCAGCATATGGTATTCACGGAAACATTGGCGGGCGTATTCTGTTTCGCCTTCTATGACCACATAGGTACCTAAGGCTAAGTCATGTTCCACATTTTTCCCGTTGCGGTAGAGGGAGGAGACTACCTCCGTGGTGCCGGTGTGGTCTAAGGTGCCGCCAACCGCTGCCGGTTTGCATACCTCCGCAAGCTCGAACCGGCTGGAGGGTGGAAAACCTAGGCCATCGTCCTGGGGGATCAATCCCGTAGCATTACAAACGGCCGTCATTTCGATGCCTGACTTAGTGCCATCCAGGAAAGAATTGAACATCTTCAGATTGATGGAACCGGGATCGACCGCCAGATATTGGGTCAGAATGTCCGGAACTGTATCCGGCGTCAATTGATGGTAATGGGGCAAATAACGTGTACCTTTACCGGCACAGACCACCTTGAAGCCGCAGGCCCGTGCCCAATCTATGTGTTCGATGATTAACGCCGGCTGATCGCCCCAGGCTAGGGAATAAAAAACCCCGGCCGCTTCTGCCTTTCGGGCTAGGAGAGGTCCGGCAACCACATCAGCCTCTACATTCACCATCAAAACATGTTTGCCATTGTCGATCGCGGCCAGACAGTGGTGGATGCCGGTTCGCGGGTCACCGGTGGCATCTACCAAGATGTCCAATCCGGGATGAGTGATTAGAGCCAGGGCATCATCACCGATAAAGGTCGCACCGCTGCTCATTGCATCGTCTGGGGAGATCGCCGAAATTTGTTCGTCCGACCAACCCACTTGTAGGCAGCTCTCTGTCGCGTGAGATACATCGAGATCAGCGATGCCCAGAACTTGCAAACCCTTTGTGAGGCGAGCCTGAGCAAGAAACATGGACCCAAATTTACCAGCCCCGATCAGGCCAACCCTGACAGGGTTTCCCGCCTCCGCGCGTGCTGCGAGCATTTTGGATAGATTCATGCCAACTGCCTTTGATTTTTTAGCGACCAATCGATTGTGATCAAGGATGTCGAATTTCACTAGCACTAAATCGAAATTCCCCTACTATTTCCAATACTTGCCTTTAACGGGGACTATGGGTTGGTTAGTATAGCCCGGAACAAATAAGGCTGGATCATAGGGGATAGCGACAATGGTAGCCGGAAACCGGCCTCTTTCACCACATCTACAGATCTATCGGTGGCATTTGTCCATGGCGACGTCAATTCTGCACCGTTTAAGCGGGGTAGTGCTGGCGCTGGGTTTATTGTTGTTAACTTGGTGGCTGGCAGCTGCCGCGTCCGGGCCTGAATATTTCCATCTCGTTCATAGCATCATGGCGTCCTGGATAGGACGGCTAATCCTGCTGGGCTTCACGGCGGCGCTGTATTTCCACCTATTCAATGGTATCCGGCATTTGATGTGGGATATTGGTTATGGTTTTGAGATAGAGACAGCCCAACTCTTAGGTTATTTGGTGTTCGCTCTCGCGATAATAGCGACACTCGGCACATTTGTTATTGGTTATTGGGGGATGTGAAGATGAGTGACCGTAGTTTGCGCACTCCGCTGGCCAAGGCCCGCGGCCTGGGTTCGGCGAAAGATGGCACACACCATTTTTGGGTACAGCGGCTGACAGCAGTGGCCTTGATCCCGCTGACCGTCTGGTTTGCCCTATCACTTGCTTCTCTGGCGACGGCAGGCCAAGCGGAAGTGGTAACCTGGATGAAATCGCCGTTGAGCGCTACTTTGATGCTGAGCTTCATCATGGCGGGTTTCTGGCACATGAAACTAGGTCTGCAAGTAGTGATCGAGGACTATGTGCATACGGAATCGACTAAGATCACTTGCCTGATTCTAAATAATCTGATTGCCATTTTCCTGGCCCTGGCAGCTTTCCTGTCGGTACTGAAAATGTTGCTTGGGGGTTAATGCATGGCGAACGCCTATGAGGTTGAGGACCACACATACGACGTCGTGGTGGTCGGAGCGGGAGGTTCTGGTTTGCGAGCTACTATGGGAGCGGCGCAAGCGGGATTGAAGACAGCCTGTATTTCCAAGGTTTTTCCTACCCGTAGCCACACTGTAGCAGCCCAGGGTGGCATTGCGGCTTCCCTGGGCAATATGGGAGAGGACAACTGGCGCTGGCATATGTACGACACAGTAAAGGGGTCGGACTGGCTAGGTGATCAGGACGCTATTGAGTACATGTGCAGGGAGGCGCCGAGGGCGGTGCTGGAACTGGAGCACATGGGCCTACCGTTCTCCCGCACGGAGGAGGGTAAGATCTATCAGCGTGCCTTTGGCGGGATGACTACTAATTACGGTGAGGGCATTGCGCAGCGCACTTGTGCCGCTGCAGACCGCACAGGCCATGCCATCCTGCATACGCTTTACCAACAGTCCCTGCGTTATGACACAGACTTTTTTATTGAATTTTTTGCACTCGACCTTCTCATTGATAGCAACGGCATATGCCGGGGTGTGGTGGCCTGGGATTTGGCCACGGGGCAGATGCACCGCTTTCGCGCCCATTTGGTTATTCTGGCCACTGGCGGTTACGGACGCACTTATTTTAGCTGCACCTCGGCCCATACTTGTACGGGAGATGGCAACGCCATGGTGTTGCGTGCCGGTCTGCCACTTCAAGATATGGAATTTGTACAGTTCCACCCAACGGGTATTTACGGTTCAGGCTGCCTGATCACCGAAGGGGTGCGTGGAGAGGGTGGCTTCTTAGTCAACGCCGAAGGTGAGCGCTTCATGGAGCGGTATGCGCCGTCGGCTAAGGATCTGGCAAGTCGAGATGTAGTTAGCCGTTCCATGACAATCGAAATCCGCGAGGGGAGGGGAGTGGGCGCGAATGGAGATCATATTCTCCTGCACCTGGATCATCTGGATTCGGCGGTGATCGAAGAACGCCTGCCCGGCATTTCGGAATCCGCCCGCATCTTCGCTGGCGTAGACGTAACCAAGGAAGCCATCCCGGTCATCCCAACTGTGCATTACAATATGGGCGGAATTCAGACCAACTACCATGGCGAGGTGGTGACTTTGAAGGGTGATAACCCAGATGCGATCGTGCCGGGTCTGATGGCCTTGGGCGAAGCGGCTTGCGTTTCAGTCCATGGGGCGAACCGTCTCGGTTCCAACTCCCTGATCGACCTAGTGGTGTTTGGCCGGGCCGCTGGCCTGCGGGCGGCGGAAGTCGTCACCCCCGGCGCACCACACCCAGATTTACCGCAATCCCTGGACGACAGTGTCATAAGTCATTTTGACAAGATTCGCTATGCCTCGGGTGGCGCCACCACTGCTTCTATCCGGGATGAGATGCAGCGCATTATGCAGTCCAACTGCGCTGTGTTTCGTACTGGCGAGGTTTTGGAAGAGGGGCAGAAGCTGATTGACAAAGTATGGGACATGATGCCTGACCTGGGGGTTTCCGACCGTTCCCTGATTTGGAATTCGGATCTGGTGGAAAGTCTGGAGTTGGACAATCTGATTCGCCAGGCAGTTGTCACTGTCCATGCCGCCGCCAATCGCAAGGAAAGCAGGGGAGGTCATGCCCGCGAAGATTTCCCCGACCGGGACGACGAGAACTGGATGAAGCACACGTTGACATGGTTCGAGGATGGTAAGGTCAAGATAGATTATCGCCCAGTACATAACTATACCTTGACAGACGAAGTAAAATATATCGAACCGAAGGCTCGCGTTTACTGAGGATACGGATATGGTCCAGTTCAACCTTCCCGCCAATTCGAAAGTCAAGGGCGGCAGAACTCACCAGGCAGTCACAGGTGCCAAGAACTTCCGCAAGTTCCAGGTCTACCGCTATGACCCTGACAGTGGTGAGAATCCTCGTGTGGACACTTACGAATTGGACATGGATAACTGCGGTCCAATGGTCTTGGATGCCTTGATCAAAATAAAGAACGAGATTGATCCCACTCTGACCTTCCGCCGTTCTTGTCGCGAGGGTATCTGCGGGTCCTGCGCCATGAACATCGATGGCACCAACACGCTGGCGTGTACGAAGGATTGTGAGGACGTGAAAGGCGATGTGAAGGTCTATCCCCTGCCGCATCTAGAGGTGATAAAGGACTTGGTGGGCGACCTGACCAATTTTTATGCCCAGTATGCTTCTATCAAGCCGTGGCTGGAAACACAGTCACCGGCTCCGCCGGATTCGGAGCGGCTGCAGTCAGAAGAGGACCGCAAACTGATCGATGGTTTGTACGAATGTATTCTGTGCGCCTGTTGTTCCACCTCCTGCCCCAGCTATTGGTGGAATAGCGATCGTTATCTGGGCCCAGCAATCCTGTTGCAAGCCTATCGTTGGCTCATCGATAGCCGTGACGAAAGCCAAGGCGAGCGGTTGGACGCTTTGGAGGATCCGTTCAGGTTGTATCGGTGCCACACCATCATGAATTGCACCAATACCTGTCCCAAAAGCCTAAACCCGGCCAAGGCGATTGCAGAAATCAAAAAGATGATGGTGCAACGGCAGGTTTGAGGACTAGGTTCCGCGAGATATTGAATCCTGGGCCGCTAGGTTACTCTGGTGAACCAAATTATTTGGGGTAAACCGCAATTCGTTCCAGATAGTGATACAATTTCCAAGTTTCAATGCAACCTCGGCCGTTTTACTAACTTAAGTCCGAAAATATCTGCTGTTTTTATGGATTAGAACTCTGGGGGGCAGAATATGCGGTTTGTTGACAGTAGCCGATTACGGCACGCCCGTACCGAAAGGAGTAGAGGTGTTATCTATGATGACTGTGCGGGATGAATTGGTCGAATTGCGGGGTATGCGGTTTCATTACCGGGATTGGGCCGGGCCAGGGGCCGGAGCACCGGTGCTTGTCTTACTGCACGGTTATACCGGTCATGCTCGCAGTTGGGACCGGTTCGCTAACCGGATGAGCGATAAATATAGGGTTCTGGCGCTAGATCAGCGCGGTCACGGCGAAACGGACTGGGCAGACCCGCCTAAATACGGCACGTTGGAGATGGTCGAGGATCTCAAGGCCTTCGTTGCGGCCGTGCGGCTTGAGCGTTTCTCCCTGCTGGGCCTATCCATGGGCGGGAATGTTAGTCTCGCCTATGCGAGCGAGCGCCCGGAAGAGTTGGAGCGTCTGGTCATTGTCGATATTGCACCGGAAATCGCTGCGGTAGGGCTGAGCCGCGTTTATGCCAATGCGGCGCGAGGTGATCGCTTTGCCAGCGTGGAGGAGGCTGTGCAGCGTGCTTTGGAGGATAGTCCAATAGCACCAAAAGATGTGGTCAGGGAACGAGCGGTGAACTCCATGATGTTGATGGAAGATGGCGTTTGGACCTATAGCTATGATCGTGCTTTGCGTGATCCTAATATGCCACGTGATCGGTTGGACCCGGACGAGGCGTGGTCAAGGGTCGCCAACATCGCGGTACCCACGCTGCTGATTCGAGGAGCATTAAGCGATATTCTGGACCGTGACATCGCGAAACGTTTTTGCGAAACTGTGCCTGACTGTCGGCTTGTGGAGGTGGCGGGCGCGGGTCATTCGGTGCCACTTGATAAGCCGGACGAGTTTCTCATGGCGGCGCAAACGTTTCTCTAATAATCACTCCCCAAACAACACATCAGACGGGCATGTTTCCTGGTAGGTAGCGATCGGCCAGGTATATGTCAGGCCCTGGATGCCCTCCTGGCAGGTGACAAAGCGGCCGATAATTGACGGCAGGTGAAGTTGGGTTAGAATTGTCCTCGTGGAATGCGTGATAGTTGGCGATATTTTTTAGGACGAGGGTACACTTGCCGCTAATTTCCTAGATCTATCGGTCGACACTTCTGGCTCGAACCGTGAACAGGACTAGCCGACTCATTACGAGCCACTATGTTCCGGGGGACCGATGGCATCCGAAAGAGCCAGCAGACGCCGGGCGGCAGCTACATGCAGGTTTTCGACCAATTGGCCGTTGACCACTACGACGCCCTTACCTTCGGACCGGGCCTGCTCAAATGCAGTGATGATAGTTTTTGCTTCGACAATTTCGTCGTGGGAGGGTGCGAAGATCTGATTGGCGGCGGCTACCTGGCGGGGATGGATCAGGGTCTTGCCGTCGAAGCCGAATTGCCGCCCTTGAAGGCAGGCTGCTTCAAATCCGGCATCATCTTTCAAATCCAGAAAAACGCCGTCAAGCGCCGCTAAACCGTAGGCCCGGGCCGCCAACAGGCATAGGGACAGGGAAGCGGCTAATGGCTCCCTACGGGAGGTGTGTAGGGCGTTCAGATCCGACGCCAGGTCGGACGTACCCATGACTAGGCACTTGGTCTTAGACGAGGAAGCAGCAATCTCTTCCGCATTCAGGATAGCTAGAGGGCTCTCCATCATGCACCACAAATCCATTCTTTCAGGCAAGGCTGCTGCTACAGTCTGGACTTGCCGGCCCCCTTCTACCTTGGGCAACAGGACTGCATGGGCGTTTGAAGCCGCCACGGCGTTCAGGTCGTCGGCGTGCCATTGTGTGTCCAATCCGTTAATACGGATCACTACCTCGCGGAGCCCATAGCCACCGCGTTCAACCGCTTCGACAACCGCCAGTCGCGCAGACACTTTTGCATCCGGGGTGACGGCATCTTCGAGATCAAGGATTAGGACATCGGCGGGCAGCTCTCTTGCCTTTTCCAGAGCCCGCCGGTTCGAACCTGGCATATAGAGAACGCTGCGCCGGGGACGAATGACGTCGTTCATGATTATTTCCTTATTTCCAGGCGAATAGGGCTTGTTCCATATGATCGACGCGTATATTTTTCCGGCCTCTCATGACGATTTCGTAAAACTGATGGATAACGGCAGCTGTGGGTGCATGCGCGTTATCGTCGCCGAACCGGACCTTGAGAACCGGACGATTGCTTTCCGGAATGGTTTCAAACTCCGGTGAGTCCGGGCGGATCAGATCTGTCAGGCGGATCAGCATGATCTCGGCCACTTCGTCTGGGTTGGGAGAAAATTCTACATCTGTACCCGCCCAGACCACCATAGGTGTAATCACGTAGCCAGATCGCGTCGGGTAGTCATCTAATAGGCCCATGACCGCATCCTCTTTCAGGTGCAGATTGATTTCCTCCGCCAGTTCTCGCAAGCCAGCTTGTTTGGGCGTTTCTCCTGGATCCACACGGCCGCCTGGCAACGCCTTTTGTCCGGCATGGGATGACAACCGCGGCGCGCGCCGAGTCAAAACAAACGCCGTCTGCCCCGTGCCGTCGTCGACTAAGGTCATGGACACGGCGGCATGTTTTAGCCCACAGCCGCTATGGGCTCGACGTTCGAATGTATTTAGGTGGCCCGTGAAACGGCAGCGTAAATCCTCAGTATAAGGGAAATCGTTGGCCGCCATGAATCCTCTGTCCAAAATTTACACTGATGGGCAACATAGCTTGGTGCCGTCTAACAAACAAATTAGGCTGTACATAAATACATGGGCATATATGAAATTATACTTGATCTCACCCGTGCATTTGCTATAAAATTTGGTTTGCGCCGATTTGAGCCAGCTTGCGGGCGCGAAATAAGTACAGCTAAACCGGTCGGTACCAACCGCCCAGCAAATGCTGTGGCGGTTTTTTTGTTTGGAGCCGGGCTGGCAGGAAACGTTATGGAGATGACGATTATGACTGAAAGCAAAAACCCAGAAACTCTAGCCCTGCACGCTGGCTACCGCTGCGACCCGGCCACGGGAGCCGTCGCAGTGCCAATCTATCAGACCACATCGTACCAGTTCGACAGCCCGGAACATGCGGCCAACCTGTTTGCCTTAAAGGAGCTAGGCAATATCTATACCCGCATTATGAATCCTACCAACGATGTGCTGGAACAACGCATCGCCGCACTGGATGGCGGTGTGGCAGCGCTGGCGGTCTCGTCGGGTCAGGCCGCTTCGGCCATTGCTATCCAGAACGTGGCACAGGCAGGGGACAACGTGGTCAGTTCCACCGACCTTTATGGTGGTACCTGGAATCTATTCGCCAATACCTTGAAACAGCAAGGTATCGAAGTACGTTTCGTGGACCCGGCGGATCCGGAAGGCTTCCGCAGTGCTACGGATGTAAAGACCCGCGCCTACTATGCTGAAACCTTGCCAAATCCAAAATTGACGGTATTCCCCATTCAAGAAGTAGCTGATATTGGGCGGGAGTTAGGTATTCCTCTAATCATGGATAATACCGCTGCCCCTATCCTGTGCCGGCCCTTTGATCATGGCGCAGCAATAATCGTGTATTCTACGACCAAATATATTGGCGGCCACGGCACGTCTATTGGCGGTCTAATTGTTGACGGCGGTAATTTCGATTGGGAAGCCCATCCGGATCGCCAGCCCCTGTTGAACCAGCCCGATTCTAGCTATCATGGCGCCGTCTGGGCTGAGGCTATCAAGCCCTTGGGCCCAATCGCTTATATTATCAAGGCACGGGTCACCCTGCAGCGGGACCTGGGGGCCGCAGTCAGTCCCTTCAACGCCTTCCAGACTATTCAAGGGCTGGAGACCCTGCCCTTGCGCATACGGGAACATTGCCGAAACGCGGATGCCGTGACGGAATATCTCAACCGACATGATCGAGTGGTAAAGGTCATTCATCCTAGTTTACAAGGTGGCGAGGACCGAGTTCGCGCGGACAAATACCTCAAGGGTGGGTATGGAGGCCTGGTTGGATTGGAGTTAAAGGGTGGATTGGAAGCCGGCCGCGAATTTATCAATGCTTTGGAGCTATTCTATCATGTGGCTAACATTGGCGATGCGCGCAGTCTGGCTATTCATCCTGCCACGACAACCCATTCACAACTGACGCCTGAGGAGCAATTGGCGACTGGTGTTACTGACGGCTATGTGCGTTTGTCGGTGGGTATAGAACACATTGACGATATTATCGCCGATCTGTCCCAGGCTTTGGATAAGGCAGCCGTCCCGTCGGAAAGCGCCGCCTAACACCTTATAACCCCATCTGGCGGCGTCCTGCGGACTGGGGCGCCGCCAGCGCATTTCATGTTTTTTGTTGTTGCGCCAACAAAATTTCAGGTGTGCGCAGGAACAACGCCGTAATGGTGCAGATTGCCGGATACAGCGCCAGCACCACAAGGATCTCTTGGTAGCTGCCCACTAGGTCAAAGGCAATGCCTAAAGGCAAGGGGCCGACGGAGGCGCCGATGACGCCAATCATCTGACCGGTACCTTGAATTGTGCCCAAATGTTTGCGCCCAAAATAACGGGGCCACATGTAGCCGAAAAATGTCATGGTGCAGCCATTGTTCAAGCCAAATACAACGGCGTAAATCATCGCGGTCGTCAGGTTATGGGCCATGGCTGCGCTGATTAGCGAAGCTACCATGACGCATAGTCCGAAGGCGAACACCCGGTGTGTCGGGAAACGATCCAGGGCTCGGCCCACCAGGGGAATGGTAACGACCATAACCACGGCGGATATTGGAAAAATCCGCGCCGCGGTCGCCTCGCTAAGTCCTTGGGTGGTGAGGATAGATACCTGGAAGAAGTGCAGAGAGGTCACTAGCATAGACAAGCCGAACAACCCACCTGAAAGGATCCAGAAGGCTGGCGTCGCGAGTGCTTCCCGCAGGGTCAGACCATGTTCCGCGGCTGCAACCGCACCAGCCTCCGTGGTCATGGGGGGATCACCATCAGGGGCTAGATCGAGATTTTCAGGTCTGTTGTGCACCAAAAACAACACGGCCGGCAGCAATAACACCCAAGTGCTGGCGCCCAACCAGACCCAAGCTTGGCGCCAACCCACGGCGTCTATCAACCATTGTGACAGCGGCGGATGCACCGCCATGGATGCGGAAAAACCCATGGCCATAATACTAAGGGCAAAGCCCCGGCGCCGGTCGAACCAATGGGCGATGAGGTTGGAACATCCCAACATTAGGCTTCCTTGCCCTAGAAACCGTAGAGCCGCGAATGCCACCGCGAGCCACAAAATTCCGGCCACAGCTCCAAAGGCGATACAGGCCAGGCCAAGTAATAGTGTTACGGACAGTAATAGTTGACGCGGGCCTATACGGTCCAAGAGCCTTCCCATGAGGGGCAGGCCAAATGCGGCTACCAAGGTGGCAAAGGCATAGGCTGAAGAAACAGCCGTGGCGGATAGGCCAAGGTCAGCCTGAATATACACCAAAAAAACGCTGAACGTATGGGACTGTCCCGGGCCGCTGACAAAAATGCCCAGCGCCGCCACAGCTAAAATGATCCAGCCATAGAAAATGCGGTGACTAATATTTAGGGCGACGGATCTCATTAAATGTGGTCTCGTGTTAGCTGTCAGTTTGTGTCCGCCATTTTGTATAATTATACCATTAACGGCTTCGGCGAAGGCTAATTTTCCCTATTTAATTGTGAAATCTAATCCTAATAGGGATCCCGCCTGGCTTGGACAACACGGGCTAATAGACAGATGCGGAACAAGTTAGACAGAAATGGAAGGCTGTCATTTTGGGTCGGGGCGGAGAGACCGACGCGCCCCACATATCTCGGCATGAGTTGTGCGTGGAAAACGGCGGCCACGGTATGGAGTGCAAAGCAATTCCAAAACCAACAACATAAAAATTACGCATACGTCCTCTAGTAATTTAGGTTGCGAAAATTTGCATAAAAAAAGGGGCGCTGGAGCGCCCCCTTTCCTTTAGAAAATTTGGGCGAAGGGCGCTTATGCACCCTCGCGACCGATAATAGCGACCGATGAAACATTCTGATGGGGTTGGCCACCAAGATTGTGGGTCATCCCGAACGTAGGATCTGCCAACTGACGTTCGCCGGCCCGGCCCAACAGTTGATTGTACATTTCATAAAGCATGCGAAGGCCGGAGGCACCAATAGGATGTCCAAAGCACTTCAGGCCGCCGTCAATCTGGCAGGGAACCTCTCCGTCCGCGTTGTAGAAGCCGTCGAGAACATCGCGCCAGGCTTCACCTTCCCGCGAGATATATAGGTCTTCCATGGTCACCATTTCGGTGATCGAGAAGCAGTCGTGACATTCGAACATGGAAATTTGTTCTCTCGGTTTTTCAATGGCGGCCTCTTTATACGCCCGCTCAGCCGCCTTGCGCGTGGTCAGAAAATAGCTGCCATCCCAAGAGTTATGGCCTGATTCCTGACCGTTGGAAACGGCAAGCTGAAGCGCCTTTACCGTGATCCGGTCCGTCTTGCCCAACGAGGCTGCGATTTCCGGTGTCGTGACGATAGCCGCAGCCGAGCCGTCGGAAACGCCGCAACAGTCGAATAGGCCCAATGGTGCCGCGATCATCGGCGCATTCAGAACCGTTTCTAGCGGGATTTCCTTTTGCAGGTGGGCCTTGGGATTCTTGGCTCCGTTAGCATGGCTCTTCACTGAGATAGATCCGATGGCCCGCTTTACGGTATCCATGTCAACGCCGTGCTTTTCGGCATAGGCCGTGGCCAATTGAGCAAAGCCACCTGGGGCAGAGCCATTATTTCTGATCATATCATTCAAGGGACCGGCGCCACGCTGGGGCAATCCGCCATAACCGGTATCCTTCAATTTTTCAACGCCGACGGCCAAGGCAATATCAGCCGCTCCGGAGGCCACCGCGTAAACAGCGCCTCGGAAAGCTTCGGTGCCGGAAGCGCAAAAATTCTCCACCCGGGTCACCGGGATGTTTGGAAGCCGCAGGGCAACCGATAGTGGCACCCCAGATTTACCGACATGAACTTCCTCGATTGCGGTGGCAAACCATGCGGCATCAATTTGTGTGGTTTCAATTCCCGCGTCGTCTATGGCTTCCGCATAGGCTTCTACGATCAAATCTTCTGCGTCACAATCCCAGCGTTCCCCGAATTTCGAGCAACCCATACCAAGAATAGCTACTTTATCTCTAATACCTGAGGCCATGATATTTTCTCCTTATGCCGTCTGTACTTTTGGCGCGGCTTTCCAAAAATATTTGTTGAAGTTACGACGTTCGTCTGCCGCCTTGATCCGGAAAACAAGACGGAATTCATCGCCAACTGCGACGCCACCTTCATCAACATCAGTGAAGTCGGCCATCATACGGCCGCCACCTTCGAAGGTGACCATGCCAAAATGATGTGGCGGGTCCGGCGCGTAGGTCAAATTATCTGCGGTCCAGGACTGAATTGTGGCACTCGATTCTGCCATCTTATGATTTTCCTGGGTATTAATGGCACCACAATTAGGATTCACGCATATGCGCGCTTTGGGATATTGCACGGTGCCGCATTGTTCGCATTTGCCGCCGACAAAGCCGATCACCATCTCCCGGTTCCGATACAGAGTCGAAAGAGCCGTCTGCTTATCGGTTTCCGAACGGAGACCACCGTCCTGCTCCACTAAATTGTTGAAGGCCAGGAATTTGTTATAGTTGGTCTCTTCCTTGCGGTGGGCAAGATGCCCCTTGATGCCCTGACGGTTAGCCATAGTGGTCAGCAAATCCGTGGTCTTGAAAATCAACGCGTCGCAGCCTTGGCCCCAGCCAATGACCATGATCGTTTGGCCGGGTTTAGCGTCTTGCAAACAATCCACTAGCATGATCAAGGAATGGGAAGTTCCCGCCTCTCCCATCACATTGTGTAAATTATCACGGGCTGCTTCCGCCCCCATGCCACAACGTTTCGCGACCATGCTGCCAATATTACGGATGGTACCAGGCATGATAAAGTAATCAATATCGTCGGCGGACAAGCCGGTATTGTCCAGGGCAGCTTGCACCGCGTCAGGCACAATCTTCATGTAACCTTCGTCGCGAACCCAGCGTTCTTCCCAGTTATAGTCGAAGTCCGCGTTTTGACCACGATAATGGTCGACAAAATCCACAGCGATTTGCCCGCAGCCCACATACTCCGCAACAGTATCGTCATTACCTAGTAACAGAGCCGCACCTCCGTCGCCATACATCAATTCATTGGTATTTGCTGTTTGCGCCCGGCGATGTTCGCCTGTGGCGAACAGGGCGCTGCCGCCCGAACCTTGCACCACACTTAGCGCGTTGACGAGGCCTGACGTGGCGGCCCGCTGGGATGACGTGATGTCCATGGTCATCATGTTCTGGCCTAAGTTCAGGGCAGTGCCCAGAACCCCAGAATTCTGCCGGTCGGTGAATGGCAACGTAGTCGAAGCCAGATAAATCGCCTTGATGTCGTCAGGCCGGGTCTTGTTCAGACAATCTCGGGATGCTTCGACCGCCATAGTCAAGGCGTCCTCATCCCAGTTGCACATGGACCGCTCACCCTTGCTGTAAGCTTTTAAGGCCCCGTTAAACCAACTGACATTCTCCAAGATCACTTTGCGTGGCAACCTGCGCTTTGGCACATAGCCACCATACGCCTTAATACCCACCATTCATTCTTCCCTTCATGCGAGCCATGCAGGTTTTCTCGCACAGTTTCCCAATACTGAGTTACCACCCAATCTATCAGAGCGCACGTTTGGGTCAAGAGAACGACCTAAGCCGGCACCGCGTCGAAAGCTACACTCATACGGGGTTCGGGCGATTTGAATGGCAATACTCGATGGTGAAAGTAGCTGGGAAACAATACCAATAGTCCCATTTCGGGTCTGACTACTTTCAAATTCGGCGCAATCCTTTGCGCCATGTGATTAGGTGCCCGGCCAATTTCTAGGTACCCGCCAGTATCCGCTTGGTTTTGCACGGCGGCGGGCAGGCGGGGATAATATACACCACTTAGCCACGCGTCGGGATGGATATGGGTGTCTTCGCCTCTGGAAACCTCCCGCGTGATCGTACCCCAGGCTTCAAGGCGCCAGATATCGGGTTTCCCTGCAAGAAATGGATGCGTCGGATCATCGTGCAACTCGTCCACATATTGGCGTACGGCATTGTTAATAGTGTCGGCATAGGCGCGCACGGCCGGTCCCGGCTCCAGCATGATATTGCGGGTTTGCCGTCCCTGGGCCTGCCCCTGTTCGCTAAACCGATCAGGTTCCGCCTCCACCTCGGCGAATAAGGCATCGTTGAAGGTTGCGACGCTGTCAAATGCCACCGGTATTGGAATATGTTGCGTGGTAATGAATAATTCCAAGTTCTGAAGATAGGAAACACCGGCGCGGTTGGGGATATCGTTCAGGATGATGACTTTGTTGGCTAGGGCCGTGCAATTGCCGGGATCGCAGGCAAGGGCGTTATCGCAAGCTTCTAGGGCTGCTGTTAAAGCACCCTTAATAAACTGCGTCTGGGCTAAATTATTGAAAGCGAGTGGGTTGCCGGGAGCCAATTTCGTGATTTTCTTGAAGCTGGCTTCCGCATCGTCCAGTCGCCCTTGGCGCATGCGAACCAGAGCTAAGTTGTTGCCAGCGAGTATGCTGCTGGGTTCGAGATTTAATGCAGTTTCGTAAGCGGTGGCGGCCGGCGCCAATTGTTCAGCTTCCTGATACACGTTTCCTATATTGATGTGGGCGCTAACCAGCCGCGGGTCCTTTTCAACGGCCCTCTTCAAGACCGACATGGCCTCCCCTGGTCGAGCCAGTTTCAACAGTACACGGCCTAGGGCATCTAGAAGACTGGGTTCGCCGGGCTTACGGTCCAGCGCCTCACGATAGGCCACTTCGGCTTTGTCCGGTCGCTGGATTTCTTCGTGTAGGCCACCCAAATTAGCGAAGTTCATGGCGTCTCCTGGTGCCAGTTCACAAGCTGTCTCGGTAATAGCTACAGCTTCTTTTAACCAGCCGTTTTCACGCAGAATATTGCCCAGGTTGGTATATGCTGGCGCAAAATTCGGTGCGATTCGAATGATTTTGCGCAGACATTTTTCTGCTAGGTCTAATTCTCCAATTTGATAGGCCTGAAAAGCCGCCGTAAGAAGTAGGTTGGGAGAGACGCCTCGGTGCGCGGTCAAGTTCAAAAGATGTTGACGCGCACTGTCGCGGTCCCCTGATCGGGCGAAATGTTCAGCTTGTCGTAAAAGATGTTCAGGGTTGTTCATGAAGCCTCTCCCCGCACTGTCAATAGCATGGATCGACGAGGTAGGCAGTACGGGATGCTTTTTCCCTATGAACAAGGGACTGGGAGCGCTATCAAATGGGTAAAAGTCTTATGTCTATGCTGGAGGATAATCGAAAGCCATGGAACATCCGGTTCTTTTAACGGGCGGCGCTTCTGGTGTCGGCGAAGCGACGGCGGATTTATTGCTGAAGCGAGGACACAAGGTAATCTCCATTGATGTCAAGCCATTCGCCACCAGTAATTTTGAACAGCATCATTGTGACTTGAGCAATCCTGCCAGTATTGACGCGGCCCTGGCAAAATTGCCTGGGCCGTATTCTTCCCTTTTGAACGTGGCGGGCGTGCCCATGGCCGTGGGTAACGAATTGACGATGAAGGTGAACTATTTCGGCCTCCGTTATTTCACCGAAAGGGTCTTTGATCGTATTGCCGACAGTGGCACTGTGGTCAACGTGGCCTCGATCGCAGGTAACAATTGGCGCAAGCGGCGCGGTTACCTCTCGGAATTGATGACGATCGAGGATTTCGACGCGGGCGTTGCCTGGTGGCGCGAGAATGAAGAGGCATTGGGGACCGACGCCTATACCTTCTCCAAGGAAGCGGTTGTAGTCTATACCATGGTTTTGGCAGGCAAGGGATTAGCTCGCGGTATCCGGGTTAACGATGTGGGGCCAGGTCCCGTGGATACGCCGATCCTACCGGACTTTACTAACGACGTGGGTGCGGAAAGTATGCAGATGCTTATTGATACTATTGGTCGTCCCGCCCAGCCTGTCGATATAGCCGAGGCGCTGGTGACCTTGGCCGAGGGACAGATCAGCTGGCTGAACGGGCAGCACATTATTGTCGACGGTGGTTTAATGGCGGGGATTTCCAGCGGCTGGAAAAGGTAGGCCCAAATGACGGCAGTCCGCTCTATTGTTCCTGTTGATCTGTCCGACGACGCTAGTTTCAAGAACGGATTTCCTCACGACTATTTTACCTGGTTGCGGGAAAACGAACCGGTCTATTGGCACGCTCCCACGCCGGTTTCGCCAAATGGCGAAGGGTTTTGGGTGATCAGCCGTCATCGAGATGTCATGGAAGTGCTCCGCACGCCGGAGGTTTTCTCTTCAGATACAGGCGGCGATCGCAAAGGTGGGGGCACCACCCTTAAGGATGAGCGCGCCGCCGGTAAGGTCCTGAATTATTCTGATGACCCGCATCACCGGGTGCTGCGCGGTCTGGTCAACAAGGGCTTTACCACCCAAACCGTGGGTGAGTTGGAAGCTGAGCTGCGCCGCCGGGCAAATTTGTTGATTGACCAATTCCCCAACGATGAGGAATTTGACTTTGTCTCTATGTTTTCCCGTGAATTGCCGACACAGGCGATATGCATCGTTCTTGGCGTGCCGCAGCGGGATCGGGGAGAGTTGATCGAATGGCTGGATTTGGGACTTGAGGCGGATTCCCACAACGTCATCGCCGCTCATTATTTCAATAAGATTCGTGATTACGCACGAGCAATCATAGTCGAGAAGCGCCGCAACCCTGGCGACGATATTCTCTCTACCATCGTGCATGCCCGAATAGAGGCGGAAGATAATCGTGCATTGACGGACGAAGAGCTAGCGCAGTTTTTTCTGCTGCTGTTTCCCGCCGGAGCCGAAACCACGCGCAGCGCGATTGGCGGCGGCTTGCGAGCCTTGGTAGAACATCCGGCTCAGATGGCGTTGCTACGTAGCGATCCTTCTACTGTAAAAGGTGCGGTGGAGGAATTCGTTCGCTGGATGACGCCCTCCATCTACAAGCGCCGCACAGCCACTCGAGACTTTGAATTCGGCGGTAAATCCATCTGCCGGGGCGACAAAGTGACGATCTGGGAAATGTCGGCCAATCGCGACGCAGTTGTGTTCGACAATCCTTTTATCTTCGATATCACCCGGCGGCCTAACCGGCACATCGGCTTCGGCTTCGGTGCGCATGTTTGCCTAGGTGCCGGTTTGGCGCGCCTAGAGATCAAGATTGCTATTGAGGAATTATTACACCGGGTAGAGCATTTCGAACTCGCCGGCCCGGCCCGTTGGGTGCCCAATAACAGATTGCTCGGGCTTCAGGACCTAGCCTTGCGAGTAACCAAGAAGGAGAAAAACTGATGAGCGATCGAGGGAAACGTGAAAAGGGCAAGGCTTTGGCCCGTATTCTGTTAGAGGGCAGCGAAATTGGTATCCGTGTACCCAAGAAATTCGTTGACTATAATCTGGAGCATCTGTTCGGCGATGTCTGGCAGGGTGACGATTTGACCCTGGAAGAACGCTCCCTGGTCACTTGCACAATTTTAGTGGCCCTAAACCGGGAGGCAGAACAACGCATTCATTTCCGTGCTGCTCAGAACCTTGGACTGCCGCGTGACCGCATCGAGGGCATGATTATTCACGCCGCCCACTATGCCGGCTGGCCAGTTGCGGCTTCCGCCTTTCGGGTTTTAGCTGAAGTCTGGCCGGAAAATCGCGAGGATTAGGCTGTGTCAGAATTGCAAATCCTCAATCTTGATGCCGATGCTCGGGAACGCGACCTTATCCATAGCCGGTATTTCGCGGAGACGGTCGGCGAGAGCGTTTGCAAAAAAGCGCAACACAGGTCCGATCAGCTTCGGAAGCAGGTTGTCTTCTGGGTCGCCCATCTCTAACAATCAATAGATGATTGCGTGCAATGAGGTCCAAGATTATCACGCCATATTGTTTGAATGATTGCGATATCCAAGGCGTACTGCAGCGATGGCGTCCGCCACGGCGGCCTGGCTAGGATCGATTACTGGGACACCTAGCGTGTCTTCCAGACGGTGACGGTATCGCGCCATGCCTGCGCAACCCATGATTAGGGTGTCAGCACCGTCCTCTTCAATCAACTTCCGTCCAACAGCCGTCATACGGCTTTCAACTTCTTCCTCAGCTGACAGCCCGGTAACGCCGACGCCGATCGCCCGGTCTCCAGCTAGGCGCCCTTCCAGACCCATTTGCCGGATGTAGCGTTTATGGCGGGTGATGCCCTTTGGCAGAATGGCGATGATGCCGAATTTTTCTCCAAGGGTCAGAGCTGTAGTTATGCCGCTTTCGGATATCCCCATGACAGGCCGGGTTGTTGTTTCCCTTGCTGAATGCAGGCCAGGGTCCGAAAAACAGGCGATGACGAAGGCGTCAGTATTATTGCCCTCCCGCTCGATCAGATCGCATAGAGGACCTACGACGCTGTCTACATGGCGTTGGGTCTCAATTCCCGGTGGGCCATCTTTCAGGGTGAGGCAATCGATGCTTGGGCCGTCAGAAAAACGCAAAGGCTGCATGGCAGCGTCAATGCCGTCGGTGACATCGACAGAACTATTCGGGTTGATGACAACAATGCGCTCATTCATTGCTTTACTCCGGCGGAGGGACGGCTTCCGTCCGCTCAGTGATTAGACCGTAGTTTTCGATACGCCGGTGCTGTGCAAAGTTGAACACAGTTTCACGGATATAGCGGCCCCGGTTTAGATCGCACTCGGCCACGATTACCTCGTCCTCTGCCGTGGTGGCCAGGGCAACAATCTCTCCAGTAGGGGCGATGATACAAGATCCGGCCATCATATCCACGCCTCCTTCCATGCCTGCCTTGGCGGTGCCCACGGCCCAGCAACCGTTTTGGTAGGCACCCGCCTGCATGGAGATATGATTGTGAAACATGCGTAGATGGGGACTTTCCCATGCCACAGAATTATAGACCGGGGTGTTGTAACCCAACATGACAAGATCAACGTCCTGCATACCCATCACGCGCCAAGTTTCTGGCCAGCGGCGATCATTGCACAAACACATACCCATGACCCCACCCATGGTGCGAAACACTGGGAAACCCAAATCGCCAACCTCGAAATAGCCTTTTTCAAGATGTTGCCAGGGCCTTTCCGCCTCGTACGTGTCATGGCCCGGTAGATGTACCTTGCGATACTTACCGACAATGATTGCCTGCTGGTCGACCAAAATCGAGGTGTTAAAGCGCCGTTTTCTTCCTGCATCGTCGTAGAACATCTCTGAATAGCCGAGGTAGAAACCTACGCCTAATTTTTTGGATAAATCGAACAGAGGTTGAGTTTGGCTCGAAGGCATTTCGGTTTCGTAGAAGCTGTCTAGTTCTGCCTCGTCCTCGATATGCCAACGTGGGAAGAACGTAGTCAGGGCCATTTCTGGATAGACCACAATGGTGGCGCCCCGGCTGTGGGCTTGGCGCATCATGTTGGTCATACGATTTATGACGCTTTCGCGGCTTTCTTCACGCTCGATAGCCCCAAGTTGGGCGGACGCTACGGTAATGATGCGTGACATGGTCGTTCCCCGAATTTCCTTACAGCCTTTTTGGCAAGAGAATTGTATTCTATCATAAATACCAACACTGAAATGAGGGCGTTTTCTTGGCAATTCTTTTTCATTGCCCCTGGGACAATTCGGATCAGTGGTTGGCAGCTCTTCAGGGCGCCCTGCCCAATGATGAGTTCCGCATCTATCCCAACCTCGGAGAGGTCGAAGAGATCGACTTCGCTATGGTCTGGCAGTTGCCACATGGGGTGCTATCAGGTTTGCCTAATCTTCTGGGTGTTTGCTCCCTGGGTGCAGGGGTTGACGCCCTTGTGGAAGATCCTGATCTGCCGCGGAACATTCCCATCGCTCGCCTGGTCGATCCCCTGATGATGGATCGAATGGCTGAATATGTCTGTGCCGTGGTCCTGCGCCATCACTTGGGCCTTGACGTCTATAATGAACAACAGAACCGGCAAATTTGGCGGCGCAACCCCACCACCGACGCTCGGGACCGCACCGTAGCCCTTTTGGGCATGGGTCAGATGGGCCGGTGTTGCGCGGAGCGGGTAGGTGCCTTGGGATTCAAGGTAATCGGATGGAGCCGGGGTCCGAAGAAAATGGATGGCGTGGAATGTTTTCACGGTCGGGACCGACTAGATGGTGTTCTGCAGGCCTCCAGCATCGTCGTCATTTTATTGCCTTCGACGGAACAGACTATCAACCTTATAGACAAAGTAGCCTTAAATGCCATGCCGAAAGATGCTATTTTGGTCAACTGCTCCCGCGGCGAGATCGTGGTTGACGACGACCTGATCTCTGCGTTGGACAGCGGCCATCTCAGGGGCGCCACATTGGATGCATTCCGTCAGGAACCGTTGCCCAGTGGTCATCCGTTTTGGCAACACCCTAAAATCTGCGTGACACCCCATATTGCCAGTCTGTCAGCTCCTGATACCGCCGCCCTTATTTTGGCTGACCAGTTGCACTGCGCCCGTAACCGCCAAAGGGTGGCGAACACTGTCAATATTGAGCAAGGTTATTGAAGAGCCTTTCGGCCTGACCGCGGGCGGAGGTATATAACCTGAAACCGTCAGGTTATGAGTGCGATAGGTCGCTTTATACAGCCTGTTTAAAATCAATGAGTTAGCCTTGTCGCCGTTGGGGATTTGCCAATTTTGACCAGCCCTAAGCCCCATCCTATAGCCGGGGGACCACCTCTTCAGCAAAAAGGGTCATCTGGTCCAAAAGTTCGTCTGCGGTGTTCACGGCAAAATACAGACCTAGTAGGTGGGTCACGCCGGCCGCCTTTAGCGCCTGGGCCTTCTCTACCACCTCTGTAGGCGTTCCGACGAGATTGGCGTCCGCCATGGAAATTCCTGCCTGTTCCTTCAGCGTGGATTGGGTTAGCGAGACCAAATGTTTGTGCATCTGGCTCGATGTAAATCGGGCTACGGCGCGGTCATGGTTGTGATCGACAAGGGCGATATATTGGGGGGCGATGGCGATTTCTGAGAAGTCGCGGCCGGCGTTAGTACAAAGTTGGCGCAAATGAACGATATCTGCAGTGATGCGATCCAAGGGAAGGCCAGCCGGCAACCAGCCGTCACCTAGGATAGACGTGCGGTAGAGCTGATTTACATTGTTGCCACCAAAATAAATTGGGATCCGTTCCTGCAAGGGTTTAGGGAATAGCTCTACATCCTTGTAACGGAAAAATTCGCCGTCGAACGTGGCGCGATCATCGGTGAAAAGTTTTTGTAGGGCGCGCACGCCTTCTTCTACAATTTTACCCCGCGGCGTCCGCTCCCCCGGTTGCAGTGCCTCAAACTCTTCGCGATATGCGCCGATCCCAACACCCAATTCTAGTCGCCCACCACTTATATGATCCAGAGTGACTAATTGTTTGGCCGTAACCACAATATCCCGGCGCATGGGCAACACTAGGATTCCTGTGCCGAACCTCAGTGACTTTGTCTGCGAGGCTAGCCAGGCGTAGGTTATCAGGATATCCCAGAATCGCGGCGGATGGCCAAACTCAGCCCGCACATAGTTTTGCGTGGTCATGTGATCGTTGCCCCAAATTGAATGATAACCCAGGGCCTCTGCGTGTTTCGCGATCGATAAAAGTACATCGGGTTCAGAAAATGGGATTGGATAAGTTAAGCCTTCCATACCAGTGGGAAACCCAACGCTGACGATCATGATCAAGCTCCCAATCTTGTCCCAGCCGGAGGCCGCAATGCTGCAAGGGTCGTCGCCAAGGATGAACGTTCATCGATGCCCGCGACAACGACCTCATCCAGACCCGCTGCGCGGTATTCTTCGAGCCGTGCTTGGACCTGATCCGGGGTACCACTGACGCTGTGGCGAGCAACAACCTCATCGCTGATCATTGCAACCGCGCGTGACCAGTTATTGTCCGCAACCGCGTCGTAAAGTGCTTGTCGGTTCAGGTTGGCGCCGCCCATAGTTATGTTTGGTTCATGGTGGGCTCCTCGCAGGACAAACGCCAGGAGCCGTTTCAGTTTTTTGTAAGCTTTGCCTTCGTCATTGTCGACAGAGGCGAAGACCAGGCCAATGCGGCGCACATTTCTTGTCTCGGCGCTGGCTGATACCTGACCCAGCGACCAGCGCACGAATTCAACAGAAGTCGCCGCCGATAGCAGAACGCCATCTGCGTGGCGTCC
This sequence comes from uncultured Rhodospirillaceae bacterium, assembly GCA_964507245.1. GTDB lineage: Bacteria > Pseudomonadota > Alphaproteobacteria. Next base: position 5,714 of record CAZDQC010000013.1, on the reverse strand, counting down.
GGCCAGCTGTAGCATCCTTGGCCCGGTGGCTGCCAGCACGATCGGCACGACCTGGGGGCCGACCTCCAGAGACCGGCCCGTGACTCGAAATTGTTGTCCTTGGTGGTTGATAACGTCGCCCGACAACAGGCTCTTGGCGATCTCGAGGCTTTCTGCCAGCGTGGCTACGGGCTTTGGCCGCGGAACGCCGGCGGCATCCAGATCTCCTGGCGCGCCAGCGCCTAAACACAGACAGATGCGACCAGGAAAATGTTCGTTCAGGCTGGCTGCTGCCATAGCAACCTGCACCGGGTGCATGACATAGGGACTGATAGACATCAGGGCCCCGGTGATCCGTTGCGTGGCGGAAAGGGCCATGACAGTTTGGACCACTGGGTCCCTTTGAAATAGATGGCTGGCAAGCCACAGTGTGTCAGCGCCGCCGTCTTCTGCGCAACGCGCAAGTCCAGGAAGGTTTGCCGCTGGCTCGGCCCCTTGCAGGGAAACGCCCAAGCCGGATCTATTGCCGGTGGCGCTGGTCTGGATCAAAGCTTCGCGCTAGGCCGACTAGAGACGGCTTTATACCAGCGCTGGGCATTTTTGGCTTCGTCTGGCAAACCCATTTTTAGCCACTTAGCAAAATCGAGAAAGACCATGAGGTCGATATCCGCAACAGAATAGCTGTCGCCGGCGACGAATGGCTTTTCGCCGATCATGCCCTCAATTCGGTCCATGAATTTCAGGGCACGTGCCTTGCCCCGCTCCGCCAATTCTGGAATTTGTTCATAGTTATCGGGGCCCGGCAGGGCGCGACCTTTCATGCGTGGTGTGGAATTGCGCAGGGCCTCTGCCATGCCCATCGAGCCGTTGAATTCGATTTGCCAACGGATGTCGGCGATATGGCCCTTCTCAGCTGCGGTCCGGCCCATCAACGGGGGATCAGGAAACTTATCCTCCAGATAGGCCCAGATACCGGCAGTGTTCAAAATATTTGGTCCGTCATCAATTTCAAGAGCCGGTAGAGTGCAATTGGGATTAACAGCGCGGAATTCATCGCTCAACTGTTCGCCGTCAGCGATGGAAATATTCACCGTCTCGATTTCCAGACCTTTTTCGGCGATAAAAATCCGGACCCGGCGTGGCGAAGGTGCGGTACTGCAATCGTAAAATTTCATGGTTTTGGTCCTTGATTAGCCGTCCGGTGGCTTGAAGTGACAACCCAGCTGGGCGGATTTCAGGCCGACAGTATGGGCCAGATCTGCAGCCATAATCCAGTGAGGTTTTTCCGTGGGCCGTATTTTTGGGTGATGCAGCAGGTTTGCAAAAAGCCAATCAACATCGCCCGGGCCGCTGCGGGGACGGGAGATTCGGCGAGGGGCCATTTCTTTTGTTCCGTTTGTGCTGAGTGTGGCGATGGCATAACTGAAGATATAATTGGGCGTCAGTCCCATGCGCAAATCAGAATATTGGATTACATCGCGATTTTGGTCCAGGCGATAGAACCCCTGGCTGAAAGAAGACAGGCGTTTAAAGGCGCTGTTATCTCCTAAGCAGCTGGCTAAGGACAGGTGGCGCGGATGAATATAAAGGGTGGCGTGCTGGGTATCCCCGAAAACGGGTAGATACAAATTTACGTAATGGTCATTCTTCAGAACGATTATACGCCAAAATAGGCTGGTAAAGGGCAGAGGAGTGGCTAGTAAACTGTCCTGCGTTACGCCGGCCTGGCGTAGCAGAATTTTTGCCTTTGAGAGGACGATACGTTGCGCCCCGACGCACCAGACCTGATAGGCTGTTGATAGAACTAATGCGACAATGACGGTTTTACCTAAGCCTTCCGTCCATCGTCCCGAACAAAGCGCAATGATCGTGATCAACAACAATGGGATAGTATAAAGTGGATCGATAATAAACACGGATCCGACGCCGAAGGGTTCAAGAGAAAGAGGCCAGAACAGTTTGGTGCCATAGATGGTCATGGCGTCGAGCAGGGCGTGAGTGGACAGACAAAGGTATATAGCGGCATAGGTTTGCCAGCGCTGTTGCCGACATGCGGCGATTAACCGCACCATGGCTTCGCCAATAACCGGGGTGACCATCGCTTGTATGATCAGGGAATGGCTAAACCCCCGATGAGAGACAAAGGTCTCTACAGGATCTCCGGCAGGAATGAGCACATCCAGATCGGGCAGCGTGCCTAGCAGGCTGCCAGCGATGGCGGCTCGACGGGGGCCAAGGCGCCGACCCAGAACGGCGACGCAGACGCCGGCGCCGAGCACAATCTGGGTCAGTGTGTCCATGGGTTAGGGGTTAGCGCTCCACATTTGCACCACGCGGGGGCACACCGAATTCTCTATGGCAGATTTCTGCCAGCTTTGCCACGCCGCCACGGATGGTTTGCTGGCTGGCGTTGCCAAAACAAAGGCGCATGCGATGGCGGCCGCTGTCAGGATGGGCCGACCACTCGGAGCCGGGATTGATGGCTACGCCTTGGGTGCCGGCGATTTGGGATAGCTTGTCCGTGTCTACTTGGTCTGGCAAGGTGATCCAGATGAAAATTCCACCCTTGGGCGCGGTGTACTCGGCGCTGGCACCGAACTGCTCCTCTAGCGCAGTGACCATCGTTTCGCATTTGACTTTCAGAACCTGACGCAGATTGTCCACGTGGGAGTCAAATTGGCTGGGGCAATATTCCGCTAGGGCCATTTGCTCCAATGCGCCGCAGCCGCCATCTGTCTTGAGTGGGAGCAGGCGGCTTATCACCGGCCAGTGTGCCACCACATAACCGATCCTAAGGGCTGGCGCGATGGATTTGGAGAAGGTGCCGCAATAGATCACTTGGCCGTTATCATCCAAAGATCGGATGGCCGCAGGACGCGTACCCTCCCACAATAAATCGGCGTAACAATCATCCTCGAATATTGGCACGCCGTATTGCCGTGCCAAAGTAAGCATCTTTTGCCGCCGCTCCAAGCTTAAGACCGTGCCGGAAGGGTTCTGTACCGTGGGGATGGTGTAAATAAACTTTGGTGTCACGCCTTTGTCCGCCAGTTCTTGCAGAACTGAGGCTAGGCTATTCATGCACATACCGTCCCGGTCCAATTCGACCGCTTTACAGTCAACGCCGCGGCTGCGCAGGCGGCTCAGCGCGCCGCTATAGCTAATATCTTCCACGATTACAGTGTCGCCAAGCGACAGCAAAGCGTTGTTGACCAAATCCAAACCCTGTAGAGAACCAGTAGTGATCAAAATTTGGGCAGGGTCAGTAGCCAGTCCGGCGCGGTTTTCCAGCATTTGTGCAATATAAGTACGCAATGGCAGGTAGCCCTGTGCGCCACTGTTCATGCCGTATGTGGCCAAGTGTCTGCCGTCCTTTGTCATGGCTGTGCTGATCGCTTCGACCAGTTCCTGTACGGGGACGCTGTTGGCATCATTGTGGCCGCCAATGAAGTTGAACTGCGGAAAGCCGCCAAACGCATTAGCGGCGGGAGGCAAGTCTTGGCGAAAGAACGGCGTGTAATCAAAACTCATGAAAGCACCTTTCAAATATTCCATGGAATGGCCCAAAGTTGAACTTTGGGATATTAATGGTACATTCAGCAAAGTGAATCGCCAAATCATGGGTAGGGGATAGGCAAGTGGCAGCAATTCTTACAAATTTACGAAATACAGTGATCGCAGGCGTAGTTCTGGCCATTGTCATGGTCGGAGTTCTTATGGGGTGGCACGAGGGCAGCATCGCCTTCGACATGGCGTGGGCGACATTCTTTATGCGCTGGCTGCATGTCCTAGCGGGCGTTATGTGGATTGGCATTCTGTGGTATTTCAATTTCGTCCAAATTCCCACCATGCCGTCCATTCCGGATGAACAGAAACCGGCTATCGGTAAGCATATCGCTCCCTGCGCCCTTTTCTGGTTCCGTTGGGGTGCAATGGGGACCATTATCACCGGGCTGCTATTGGCTTGGATGAGCGGTTATCTGGTAGATGCCATCGCGCTAGGTACTACCGATGGGGTGCCGAAGCACACTGCTATCGGTATCGGAATGTGGCTGGGCGCTATCATGTGGTTCAATGTGTGGTTTATCATCTGGCCAAACCAGAAAAAGGCTCTCGGTATCGTTGATGCGGATGCGGATGCCAAGGCGGCGTCGGCCCGGACGGCGATGCTTTTTAGCCGCACCAACACGATGCTTTCGATTCCAATGTTGTATGCCATGGTTTCGGCACAGAATATCTACTGAGTCAAAACACCCATGCGCTAGGCCCGAGCCGATGGCTCGGGCCTAGTCGCTTCTAGGCTATTTTGGGCTTTGAATATTCCATCTGCGCTCTCAGCCGAGCTTACCCTTAAAGTTTGCTCCTGTGCGGTCGGGCTGCGGGAACCGGGGCCTCTGCGTTCCAACAACATCAAAATTGTCTGAATAGGGGTTAATCAGCGGTTGCAATATGTTCTCGCTTCACCAAATCCCAATCGATCTGATAGCCCAGGCCCGGTTCTGTTGGCGCATGGACGTAACCTTCCACATATTGAATATCCTCTACCAAGCCAAATTCGTTGGCACCCGTACAGGGAAAGAATTCAAAGAATTCACAATTCTGCACCGCCATGGTGACGTGTAGATTAGCCACGTTATTTAGCGAATTTCCACCGTGATGAATTTCGCACTTCATGTTGAAGCCCTCCGCCAGATGGCATAGGCGCAAAAGAGGCGTAATGCCACCCGTGATGGCCACATCGCCCCGCAATATATCCGTCGCGTTCTGCGTGATCCATTGCGCCATACCGTAAAAACGGCCCGGCGCATATTCGGTGGACATAATAGGGATATCGAGTTTTTGTTTTAGCTTTACGTAATTGTAAATGTCCTCTTCCACCAATGGATCTTCATACCAATAATAATCCAATTCCTCGATTGCCCGGCCCACGCGCATGGCGTCTTCGTACTGATAGGCCCACATGGAGTCCATCATCAGCTTCATCTCACCGCCCACACCTTCCCGTACGGCCTGGGCTATTTCGATATCTGGCTGGGCCTTGCCGTGGGGGTGTAGTTTGTGAGCGATCCAGCCCATTTCCTTGAAGCGAAGAGCTTCCTCCACATAGGCCTCCTTAGTTTCGTGATAGGCAGTGGAGGAATAGACTGGCACGCTTTCCTTACAAGTTCCCAAAAGGCGATGAATGGGCTGCCCCGTCGTCTTGCCGTTGATGTCCCAAAGACAAATATCGATGGCCCCGATTACATTAGTCGCTACAGAACGGTTCATCTTCCACATTTCCCACCAGATTGTGCCAATATCCTGGGGGTTGCGGCCCATGATCAAGGGTTTGATAAACTCGATCAGGCCTGGAACGAAATGCTGTGCACCCATGCGCGAAGAACCCAGAAACGCATTGCCGCAAACGCCTTGGTCTGTCTCCACGGTAACTACGCCCAATTGCTGATCTTGACCGAACATAGTTCCCACCCCGGTCTTCCAGCCCTGGGACTTCCAGTTGACAATATCAACCTTGACGTCGCTAATTTTCATGGCGGCTTCCTTCCGTTTGTGGCCCATCCGGCACCTTAGGCCACAACCTGCTATAATTGCGGACTAATTTAGTCTTTATGTACTAATCCAATTTTGTCTCCAAAAACAAAAACCCCTGGCGGTCTTTGCCCGCCAGGGGTTTGGGTTTTTTGGTGGCTCCTCCCAGACTCGAACTGGGGACACCGGGATTATGATTCCCGTGC
>CAZDQC010000012.1:22531-48095 GCA_964507245.1 uncultured Rhodospirillaceae bacterium | reverse complement strand
CCGCTGCATCTTGCCTGCAATCCACCAACCCAAAATAAGAATGATGATGGCGCCTGCGATATGCAACCCGTAGGCCAGAATCAGACCATAAAGTTCCACGGACAAAGCCGAGACATCGACGTCCAGATTTTGCATGTTTCAGTTCTCTTGCGACCAACAACAAGAATATCGGCGTTACCACCGACCGAATTATCCTGATATTATTTGCCCAGATCGTCCAATACAAATCGGATGTAGCGGACCAAGACATTCCGTTTATAGAGTTTCTACTACAGCACGATGCTCTCGTCTAACTTCCCCACTGGACAAAGACTTTCCTAGCGTAGCCCGAGGTAAAGAGGATAATTTAGATTCAGTTTTTTAGGCCACGACGGAACCAGCCCGCAGGGCAGAAATCTGAGCCGAATCATATCCTAAATCAGATAACACGGCGTCTGTATTCTGGCCCAAACGCGGCGGTGGATCGGTAACGGCAGAGCCGTCATGGCTAAATTTGAACCCCACGCCTGGCAGACGATAGTCTCGACCTGTCTGCCGATCCGCAATGGTATGGATCATTTCACGGGCGGTCAGTTGTTCGCTGTCCATGATTTCGGCTGGCCCGCGTACCTTGCCCGCTGGCACATCCAAAGCACTTAAGCGTTCCTCCCATTCGAGTGCCGTCGCCGTCGAGAAGGCCGCTGACAACGCCCCCTGAACCAGATTGACGTAATCGTCATTTTGCCCCCATTCCTTGATCCTGATGTCCTCTAGCAAATCAACCCGGCCGATCTCCCGTGCTACGGACTGGGCCTGGGGAAGAGCATTTGCTGCTAATGCCAATATCCCTTCAGTGGTTTCAAACATTCCCGAAAATGGGCTGCCGCTAGCAGCCAGGCCGCCGGTTCGCGGAGGTGGCCTGAGGCCCTGCAAATGGGGGGCCATAGCAGGCGCCATGATAGCAATGGCCGCGTCTAACATCGCCACGTCGATGACTTGCCCTCGCCCCGTACGCTCTCGCTGAAAAAGGGCCGAAGATATGGCAAACGCTGCCGATTGTCCGGCTACATAGTCGATCAAGGGAAAGCCAATTCGCCAAGGTTCACCACGATTATCGCTATTGATGGCCATCATACCAGAAACGGCCTGAACCACGTGGTCATAGGCGGGCCGCAGTGCCATGGGACCATCCTGCCCATAACCGGATATGGCGCAATAAATCAGTCGGGGATTTTCAGCTATCAGGCTTTCCGCGCTCAATCCCAACCGCTCCATGACCCCGGGCCGGAAATTCTCCGTCAAGACATCAGCACGTACAGATAGACTACGTACGATATCCCTACCGCGCGGATCTTTCAAATTGACTGCGATCGAGCGCTTGTTGGCATTTTGGGCCAAAAATCCTGGCCCAAGCCCCGTCGCCGCCAAATCCGGATCACCACCGCCAAAACGGACGAAATCGCTGGTTCCCGGCTGCTCTACCCGAAGAACATCCGCGCCCAGTAGCGCCAATTGATACGTACTATAAGGCCCCGCCAGTACGCGGGTTAGATCGACGACACTAATACCTTCAAATGGTCTGTTCATTCAAAAGTCTCACATATGATAACAAAGAAATTATATTATTAATGTAATCCGGTTGCGCGTGACGAACGGGAGCGTATCATATCCCCAGTCTCTATACTTGCTGATCAATTATGAATGATTGGCATTATCCATAAACAAATGAGGCAGGGAGATTATCATGTTGAAAAGAGACATTGTATTCACACATCTACTTCGCGGGACTGCTCTTGTCTTGGCGGCATCCGTCGCCGGCATCGCCGGCATAGCGCAAGCCGGTCCGACAAAAGGTGGCACGCTAACTGTCGGCTTGGAAACAGACGTACGCGGATTTGACACCGTGAAGGGCGGCGTCTACGGCGTCTCGGGCCGCACCGTCGCCGGAGCGCTCGAAGAACCACTGATAATTTACACTCCAGATTTGAAATATGCGCCGCATCTGGCCACATCTTGGACCAACAGCAGCGACGGTAAAACCTGGACCATGAAGCTGCGGCAAGGCGTAAAGTTCCACGATGGTTCCGATTTTGAGGCCTCCGATGTCGCAAAGCATTTGAACCGAATTCTGGATCCAAAAAACAAATCGCGCTCTCGGGGTTTCATCACCGCCATTAAGAATGCCGAAGTGGTAGACTCTCATACCGTCCGCTTCAACCTAGTACATCCCTGGCAGGGGTTTCTCCCGGCTATGGCCGGCCGCGACATGGGTTCGCTTATAGAGTCACCAGAGCAGACAGTAGCTGGCAAGCAGAACCGTAATCCCATCGGTACCGGACCCTATATTTTTCAGGAATGGCGTGGCGGCGATCGCATAATTGTCACTAAGAACCCAAATTATTGGGATAAGGACAAGATCCATCTGGACAAAATTATTTATCGTATCCTGCCTGATCCTCAAACCCGGTATCAAAGCCTGAAGGCGGGCGATGTCGACCTTATCTGGACTGACCGGGGCAGTTCCATTGTCAGTGCACGAAAGGACAAGTCCGTTGTCGTCTACGAGCAAGCTGGAAGCGGAGGAGGATTGTTCTTGCTAAATGCCAGCAAACCACCTCTCGACAGCGAGATTGTGCGACAAGCGGTGCGGCATGCGATGAACCAAAAGGCGGTCAACGCCGTCTTGTGGAAAAATACCCGGCCATTTGCTGAACACCCGATGCCGTTTGATTGTGGTGACGTAAACTACCCGCACCACAGCATCGAAAAAGCTAAGGCGCTCGTTAAGCAATACGGCAAACCAATTAAGCTGCAAATGATCCATACGACTACCCCGCGCGGACGTGAATATGGTGAGATCAACCAACAATTATTGAAAAAGGCCGGCATGGAGTTGGAACTGTTGCCAGTTGATCAGAATATTTTGGTCAAGCGGGTTTTCACCAACAATTACATGATGAGTGGTTGGCGAATAGCGGACTCGGTTGATGTGGGCCCGCAACTATTTGGTCTCTCCTTTTCAAAGAGTCCCTACAACATCACGCGCCACAAGACGCCTATGTTGGACAAACTATCGCTCGGCATGCGGATGGCGAAAGACGAAAAGACCCGAAAAATGATGCAATGCAAAATGGCTGCATACATCAATAAAACCAGTAACATGGCATTTGGTGCGAAAAGCAACTACTTCATAATCATGCAGCCGAATGTAAAAGGCATGCGAGGCTTCTCCTATGGCACTCCTTATGTCTGGTATCTTTGGAAGGACAAAGGCTAGGCAAACTGACAGTAACTAAGCGTTCAGAACGAACGTCGTAGGACATGAGGTATCTTACAGCCCGATTGGGCCATTTGTTGGCAGTTCTATTTTCTGTCACTCTCCTGACGTTCATGTTGGTCAACGTTCTGCCCGGCGATATCGCTTATGATATCGCCGGGCTTGACGCTTCAGAGGAAGAAGTTCAAGCAATCCGTGAGGACCTTGGTCTAAATCGTCCGGTAATACTGCGTTATATTGAATGGTTAGGTGGGGTCTTGACGGGAGATTGGGGCCACTCTTATCGTACCGGCGAGCCGGTCCTGGAAGCGATCATGAGCCGATTTCCTGTATCGCTAGAGCTGGTGATAATTGCGCAGATCATCGCCCTGTTGTTAGCGGTGCCCCTAGGCGTAATTAGCGCCCTCCGTAACAACAGCAGGTTCGACCGAGTGGTAGCTATAACAGGCTTTTTTTGCCTCTCCATTCCCAATTTTTTAATGGCTATCATCCTGATTTACATTTTTGGACTATGGTTGCATTGGTTGCCGGTGACCGGTTACGAACCTATATCCGAAGGCTTGTGGGATAATGTAAGGAATTTCATCCTGCCGTCGTTGAGTTTTGCTTTGGCGGAATGGACGGTGCTGACCCGTGTCCTACGCTCGGACATGATTGGCGTATTGCAGGAAGACTACATATCGATGGCACGTGCCAAGGGCATGCCTGTACACAGAATTTTATGGGTCCATGCGATGCGTCCCTCGTCATTCTCGCTGATTACGCTTCTAGGCCTACAAGTCGGCGCACTGATTGGTGGATCAATTATTATAGAATCAATTTTTGCGCTGCCAGGCGTAGGGCGTCTTTTAATAGGCTCAATTTTCGCCCGTGACTTCATGATCATTCAAGGCTGCATTACTCTAATCGCGTTAGCCTATGTAGTGATTAATTTCACAGTAGACATTTGTTATGCCCTGCTTGACCCACGAGTCAGAACAGCTAGAGCCCATGGCTAGAGTCAACACGGAAGATAGGGTGGGTCAGGACACTAGCCTGGGCCAGGAAAACCAGGCCGCAAAAGCGGTGGCACGCCGCCGCGGGCGTTACGGCCTTTTTTTCTGGGTGCCGGTAGCCTGGTTATGCTTCATCACATTCTGCGCCGTCTTCACTGATTTGTTGCCCTTACAACCCAGAGACGAAGGTGACTTCAGCGCTATCAGCGTTACACCCTGGGAAATCGAAAATCACCCACTGGGCACCGATTTGCAGGGCCGCGACGTGCTTTCGCGAATTCTCTTTGGAGCCCGGGTATCCTTGACCGTGGGGTTAGTAGCCACGGCTATTGGCATGTTTTTTGGTCTAATGATAGGGCTAATGGCCGGGTATTACCGGGGCTGGGTAGAAAGCGCGATCACCCTTGGACTAGATACACTATTGGCACTACCTGCCCTAGTCATACTGCTTTTGGCCTCGGTCGTATTTGGCGGCAGTCTGACGGTCGTCAGCGTCAGTTTAGGTTTTCTGTTGATCCCGGCATTCGCCCGGGTCAGCCGCGCCAATACCCTGAATTTTGCGCAACGAGAATTCGTTGTGGCTGCCAAGGCTATGGGCGCACGGGATGTTCGGATTATCTGTCTAGAAATTTTACCGAACGTGGTATTACCGGTAGCGGCCTACGCACTGGTCGTAGTTGCCTTTGCAATAGTAGTGGAAGGAGCCCTCAGCTTTCTTGGCCTATCCGTTCCTTCACCCATGCCCAGTTGGGGCGGTATGATTGCCGAGGGGAGAGAATCGCTTGGCGAAACGCCGCATATAAGTTTTATTCCAGCGACAGTGATGTTCCTTACGGTATTGTCCTTTAATTTAGTTGGCGATGCTCTGCGCAGCAAGCTGGCAGATCTGCGGGAAAGCTCCCTTTAGAAACGTATCCTAAATTACGAACCTAGGTTATGCTCCTACTTCTCAGAAAGCGGGAAATGGCAGGCCACTTGATGGTGTTCCCCAATGTTGCACAAAGTCGGCACCACCTCTGTACAGATTTTTTGCGCTTGGGGGCACCGGGTGTGGAAACGACAACCCAGTGGTGGATTAGTAGCCGAGGGTAATTCACCGTCCGTCATTGGGATGGGTTGCGGCGGCCGGTCAGGGTCGGCCTCTGGTATAGCGCTCAGCAATGCGGCCGTATAGGGATGGGCTGGCGAATTATAGAGCGCTTCACTATCCGCCAATTCGCAAATGCGCCCAAGATACATTACCGCTACCCGGTCACAGACCACCTTCACCACGGACAGATCGTGGGAAATGAACAGCATGGTTAGATTGTAACGTTCCTTCATGTCCTGCAGCAGATTAATTATCTGCGCCTGGATCGAAACATCCAGGGCCGAAACGGGTTCGTCACAGATCAACATAGACGGTTCGGATACCAGCGCTCGAGCGATAGAAATACGCTGGCACTGCCCACCGGAAAACTGAAACGGTCGGCGATCTAAGGCCGTATCTGGGTCCAAGCCAACCGCCGTCAAAACCTCCCGCACGCGGCCTGACCGCTCCTCGGGCGTACCCATCTTCATGACCACCATCGGCATCTCAACAATGTCAGACACCTTGCGTCTAGGGTTCAGAGAGGAAATGGGGTCCTGGAATATGATCTGAATATTCCGCCGCTGCCTGCGTAATTCCTCACCGCTCAAGGACGTCAAATCAACCCCATTCAAGATGACCTTGCCTGAGGTGGGCACGGGCAGTTGCATGACGGATCGTGCTGTCGTCGACTTACCACAACCTGACTCGCCCACCAGCCCAAGCGTTTCACCGGGGAATATTTCAAAATCGATGCCGGAGACAGCATGTACCACCTCGCGCTTACCTAGGCGAAATTCGACCACTAAATTTTCTACCCGTAGAACCGGCTCGGCCGCAGCCTCAGGTTTTTCCTCAGCCACTGACATTACGCGGCACTCCCCGTCACGGAGCCAACAGGGTTCCAACATGCAAAATTGTGATCGACAGAGCTGTCGGAATCCAAAACCGGTTCTTCTTCGCGGCATTTATCTTCGGCACGGGAGCAACGCGGCGCGAACCGGCAGCCAGGCGGTGGGTAAATCAGGTTTGGAGGCTGTCCGGAAATAGTTTTAAGGCGCGTATGGGCAGCCAAATCAAGATGGGGAATGCTCTCCATAAGTGCTTGGGTATATGGCATCCGCATATTGGCGAATAGTTCCTTAGTAGACGATCGTTCCACCATCTTACCCGCATACATTACGGCAATTTCATCTGTCCGTCCGGCCACCACGCCCAGGTCATGGGTGATCAGGATCATAGACATGTCGCGCTCGCGCTGCTGTTCCTGTAACAGATCCAGAATACCGGACTGCACGGTGACATCCAGCGCCGTGGTGGGTTCGTCGGCAATCAGTAGTTTTGGTTCGCAGGCCAGGGCAATGGCAATGGCGACCCTTTGCCTAATTCCACCTGATAGTTGGTGCGGGTATTCGTCGATCCGTCGTTCCGGCGCCGAAATTCCGACCGCGTGCAGCAGCTTGATCCCGCGTTCCCGTGCTTCCTGTTTCGACGTGCCCAGGTGATGGATCAAGGTTTCTGAAATTTGCGCCCCGACCTTCATTACAGGATTTAGCGAGGTCATTGGATCCTGAAATATCATTGCCACTTCCTTGCCCCGGATCGCACGCAGGGATTTTTCGTCCAGATGACGAAGGTCGTGACCATTGAAGAGGATACGCGCATTATTCGAAATCTTGGCGCTCGGCGGCAACAGAGCCATCAGGGTACGGCACAAAATCGTCTTACCACAGCCAGATTCCCCTACCAGCCCCAGTGTCACGCCTTGTTTCAAATTAAAGGACACGCCATCAACGGCGCGTACTAGCCCCCGTTCAGTTAAGAAATGAGTGTGCAGGTTCTCCACCTGCAAAAGCGGAGTATCAGTAATTTGACCATCCCCCCGGTCTTTTCTTGAGTTTAGCCGAAGCGGAATGTCATGGGAATAGATCCCATTTGTTATCAAATTATCACTGGATTTAGTAGCATTCTGCCCTATCGTTTGACGGGGAGGAAGATGCCAGAATTGGGAATTCATACGACATGTGTCAGTGTAAGGAGCCAGAAAATTCCGTTTACTAAGATCCTGCCATGAATACCGTCGCCAACATTGATACCGAATTTAAAGCAGCTGTTCCCGTGATTATCGTGGGCGGCGGTGCATGTGGCCTGGTCGCAGCCTTGACTTTGGCGGATGCAGGTATTGACTCCTTGGTGCTTGAGCGGGATGCCCTGCCGTCGGGTTCTACCGCCCTGTCTTCGGGCATGATCCCCGCCTGCGCCACACATTTGCAACGAGCTGCGGGTGTCGAGGATTCAGTAGAAATGCTGATTCATGACATTCAGGCTAAGGCAAAAAACCAGGCCGATCCAGCCGTTGTCAGGGCTGTGGCGGAAGTGTCCGGCCCCACGGTGGAATGGTTAATTGCTGATCACGGCATCGCACTAACTCTGGTGGACGGATTTCTTTATCCAGGGTTCTCCGCCCTGCGAATGCATGCACCGCCGTCAAGACAAGGTGCGGACCTGATGTCGGGACTTTTGCGCGCGACGGAGGCGGTCGGCGTAGATGTTATAACGAATGCACTGGTAACGGACCTCGTTACATTGAAAGGTGGTCGGGTTATTGGAGTTACTGCACAAAGGCCCGACGGAACCAAGGAAAAGATCGGCTGCCAGGCCCTGATCTTAGCTTGCAACGGTTACGGCGGTAATCCAGACATGGTGCGGGAGCATATTCCCGAGATGGCGGCAGCGGAATACTTTGGTCATCCAGGCAATCAGGGCGATGCAGTCCAATGGGGTGCATCCCTAGGAGCTGCCGTCAAACACATGGGCGCATACCAGGGGCACGGCTCCGTCGCCGTGCCACACGGGATTTTGATTACCTGGGCCCTGATGATGGAAGGTGGAATTCAGGTTAATTGTTTCGGCGAACGTTTCTCCAATGAACATCGCGGTTATTCAGAACAGGCAGTGGATGTTCTGTCCCAACCTGACCAAGTCGCATGGCTAGTAATAGATGACCGACTTTTGACTTTGGGGCGTGAGTTCGAAGAATTCAAATTGGCCGAAGCCGCCGGCGCTGTGCGCCATGGCTCCAATGTGGAAGATCTGTGTGGGAAAACCGGCATCCCCGGCCCACCTCTGGAAGCAACATTGCGCCAAGTGATTGCCTATACCAATGGCGAGCTCCTCGACCCGCACGGCCGGGATTTTACCTCCCAGGCACCACTTGTTTCACCGTTTCATGCAATCAAAGTTACGGGCGCATTGTTCCACACTCAGGGTGGTCTGGAGGTGGATGCCGATGCCCGGGTGCTGCGCACAGATAAAAGTCCTTTCCCCAATCTGTATGCCGGTGGCGGCGCAGCCTGCGGCATATCCGGCAGCCAAGTATCGGGATATTTGTCAGGCAATGGATTATTGACAGCTGTCAACCTGGGACGGCTGGCTGGCCAGACGGCAGCAAAACAAATCGAAGTGGAAGGGAATAAATACGTAGACTAGACTGCGACAATTCCCAATTTCAGTAAAACTATGCGTGGTAACTGTTAATCAGTCTTCGTCCCATTCTTCAGGCGGCTCAACGGCAGGAATAGTATAGCTTTCGTTTAGCCAACGCCCTAAGTCCAAGTCGGCGCAGCGGCGGGAACAAAAGGGCTTGTATTCCACCACGGCTGGTTTCTCACAGTTAGCACAGATACGACATCTGATTTTCTCTTTCATTCCTGAACATCCACCTGAAATTGCTCCAAGGACAAAGCCGGATCGGCGGACAGCTCTATACGGGTACCGTAGTCACGTGATAACCGGTGCAACCAATCGTCATTTTTTTCTTTAAGGTTAGCCGCCACGGCGGGCGCCGCCCGAACTAACAAAAGGCGTCCTTTCGCGACCCTAGATTCCCGCAACAAACGATCTAGAAGATTATCGGCGACCCAGCGGGGCGAAAGCCGGCGGCCATTGTCGCAATACGGACATGCCACGGTCAGACGCAGGGACAAAGCGGGCTGGCGACGGCGGCGTGTCAGTTCAAGCAAACCCATTTCCGAAATACGGCCTAAACGAACTGACGCGGGATCGTCGTCCAACCAGTTCTGCATTTTGGCTAGAAGGGATTTTGCATCGCCCTTCCGACGCATGGGAATAAAATCAACCACCACACGCCCGCCAATCTCGCGCAAGCGTAATTGGCGGGCAATCTCGCGCCCTGCCTGCTCATTCGCCTCTCCCGCCAGGCGAGCTGGGTCTCCGCGCCCATCATGTCGGCCAGAATCCACATCGATTGCCGTCAGCGCCTGGGTATGTTCTATGATAATCCGGCCACCGGAGGGCAGGGAAATTACCGGTGTGAGTGCCTCTTCAATCTGCCCGGCCACGCCATATTCATCGAACAAGGGGCCCTTTCCATCATGGAATTCGGCATTTACCGATAATACGGAAAGCCCTTGTAACACACCTTTGTCATCAAGCCGCAAACGCCGCAGCCCGGAATTAGTATATTGCCGCACAATCGTCATGATCGGGTCGTCACCGGCGTCTAGCACCGCCGGAGGCCGTGTGGTGGCCGAGGCGCTGGTGATTTTCGCCCAACGTCGAAGCAAGGCATCGGCTTCATCTCTCAAAGAAGCGTCCGTCATCGTCGCAGCACCACCACGTATCATCCAGCCAACTGAAAAATCGCCGGGAAAAGTCCCTGCGAGGCCATAGAGCCGCTGTCGTTGTTCGCCGTTGCTAATTTTGTGCGGCAATTGGACCCCGTCGCTATAGGGTAAAAACACTACACCACACCCGGAAAGTCCGGGCCGAGCAGTTAGTTTCACTCCCTTCTCATTCTCCGCTTCGCGCTTCACTTGGACCAATAGGCTTTGCCCCTCCGTTAACGACTGACTGATAGCCGTGCCTCGCTTGGCTACGGTGTCACGGGCGGCAAGTAAACCTTCCCTTCCTTCACCAATGTCAACGAATGCTGCGTCCAAATCCTGTTGTACCTTTGTAACCCGGCCCAGGATGACCCGGTCAGGCCATCTTGTGTCACGTGGCACAACATGCAGCTCCATCAATCGACCGCCCTGGAGCAAAGCGATACGATGACGCCGGGGTCCCGTATTGATCAAGATCTCGTCAATCATCCAACTACTCGCGTCGAACCGGGTAACCCAAACCTTCCAACAGGTTGGCCGTTTCGAACAATGGCAGCCCTACAACGTTCGAATAAGAACCACTCAAGAAACGCACAAAGCGCCCTGCACGTCCCTGAATAGCGTATCCGCCGGCTTTACCGCACCATTCGCCGCTTGCCAGATACCAGGTGATCTCCGCTTCGGACAACCGTTTGAAGGCCACTACGCTATTAACTACGCGTACCCTTTCATTCCCGGTCGGCGCCAACGCGGCCAGGGCCGTGTATACGCGATGGCGACGGCCTGACATAAGTTGCAGAAAAAAGTGCGCTTCTAATGCATCCGCGGGCTTGGATAATATACGCCTACCCACTCCAACTACGGTGTCCGCCGCCAATATATAGCTATCAGGGGCATCCGAACGCACAGCTGCCAATTTACTTACCGCCAAGCGCCGGGCAAACGCGGCCGGATTCTCGTCATTTAAGGGAGTTTCATCGATATTAGCGGCAGCAATTTCGTCCGGAGCCAAACCAATCTGCTTTAGGAGCTCGCGACGTCGGGTTGAAGCCGAGGCCAATACCAGTCGTAGCGGCGAGTTCATCGATTGGTCCAAAAGTATATGACAAATGGTGGACGCGCCACGGTAACGTGTCTATTTATAACGGTAGGTGATCCGTCCCTTAGACAAATCATAGGGCGTCATTTCGACCAATACTTGGTCGCCCGCCAGCACACGAATGCGATGCTTGCGCATCTTGCCGGCGGTATGGGCCAGAACCTCGTGATCGTTTTCAAGTACAACGCGAAACATCGCATTAGGCAACAGTTCCATAACTGTGCCAGGAAATTCCAAAAGTTCTTCTTTCGCCATTAGCTATCCCGAATTCGTGCGCGAACATAGCGCCCGCCGCTTCCTGCCTGTTTCAATTGGCACCAAAATGCGAATGAAATGTGAAAAAAGCAAGTAATTTGAGGCAAACCAGAATCAAAGTTGCCCAAAAAACCGCCTGCTGCCAGACCCTGATCCTGGACGCTGACCGGTAGGCGCTCGCCAAGGCCGTCCGCAGTGCCGGACGGCAATGACCCGGTTTCCGACCGCCATCAGTTCGTTTCGAGCTGCTGTATGAGGTCCTTAATCTTTAGTTTTTCTTTCTTGAGGGCACTTATCTTGATTTCGTCCGGGACAACATGCGTACTTTCAGCTTCAATTTCACCGTCCAGTAGATGGTGACGATTGCGTAGTTCGTCAATCTGGCTTTTTACGCTCATTCCTTGCCTCCTAAGGAAATGCCAATGTGGCATTTAAGCACCAGACGGTTTTCACAGCAAGGAAATCAGAAGAAAACATGTTACGATTGCAACGTTCAAGCGTAGTAGTGTTCCAACACCAAGGCAGGGGAACTAATGTCCTTGGAACAGAGTGAAATCCAGGAACGTATTATCGCGCTGCAGCAGGAACATCGCGATCTTAACGACGCGATCGCAGCACTTGTGGACAAGGGTGTCTACGATCAGCTGCAACTGCAACGTATGAAAAAGCGTAAATTAGCCTTACGAGACTTTATTGGCCGGCTGGAGGCCTTATTGGTACCCGATATTATCGCCTAAATGCCATACTTGGTATTAGGATCGTTCCGTCTTCATAATTTTTTGAGCCTTTTTTCGTTCAAACATGGCCCGGTCAGCTGCTTTAATCGTATCTTGAGCCGTTTCACCTGGCCTAAACACAGTAACGCCGTACGAGGCCGTAATCGTTAGTTTAGAATTTTCATATTCGACCGGAGTTGCCTGGATCGCCCGCGCTAAATCACGCCCCTTAAGCAGCGCCTGCTCTGCATTCGTATGGTTGAGAATGACGCCAAATTCATCGCCGCCTAGACGACCCAACAGATCCGAAGCCCGCAAATTATTAATTAATGAATTAGCCGCATGCATGAGCGTTACATCACCCATTGCATGGCCATATTTGTCATTGATTTCCTTAAAATTATTCAAATCGAAATAGATCAGCGACGACACCGCGTTATGGCGCTCATTATAGGAAATAACCCGGCTCATATCCCGCATAAAGGCTCGGCGATTTCGTATCGGCACAAGAGCATCCTCATCGGCGAGACGTTCTAATTGGGCTAAGTGGTTGTTCGTCCGCTCCACTTCGCCCCGAAGGTTCTCAACTTCCTGGGTCAGGGTCATAATGGCATTCCGAACTTTTGGTGTCAGCTCCAGCTCAGGAATTCCCATTAACGCCGCACTTTCATTTGGCACTGCACCCCCAAGATCAGAGGATAAGATGTAACTGGCCGAAGCCGCAGCCGGCTCTCGGTTCGGTAGCACCGCGAGCCTGGTCAGGTGAGTTTCATTTATTTTCATTAGTTCAATGCTACCCAAATACCCAAAATGGATCCGAACCGGTCATTTGCAATGGTTATGGCGTTGCCTAAAGGCTAACAACGTTTTTTTTGTCAATTCAAGTGCAACAACATCTAAATGTAGCAATATGCAGAACGAATTGCCATATTCAGCTATTATCCGGGTGGGTCGAAAGACCAGGACCAACTATAATCCTCTCCTCAGACCGCTGTTTCAAAATGAGTGTAAATATGCCCAAATCTGGAACTCGGACGACCATACGTGTTGGTGTAATCATGGGCAGTCGCTCTGACTGGCCCACCATGCAACATGCAGTCGAAATTCTGGAGGAGTTGGGCGTTGGCGTGGAAACACGCGTCATTTCTGCCCACCGCACGCCGCAACGCATGTTCGATTATGCCGCTAGCGCACAGGAACGGGGTTTATGGGTAATCATCGCAGGTGCCGGGGGCGCTGCACACCTGCCGGGTATGACCGCATCCATGACAAAGTTACCAGTCTTAGGCGTTCCTGTGGAAAGCAAGGCATTGCAAGGACAGGACAGCCTGTTGTCAATCGTGCAGATGCCCGCAGGTATACCAGTTGGCGCCCTAGCCATTGGCCAGGCCGGCGCGGTCAACGCGGGCCTATTGGCGGCGTCTATCGTAGCCCTGCACGATGGTGAGGTAGCTGACGCGCTTGCCGCCTGGCGGACCCACCAGACCGACTCCGTTCCGGATTTGCCTGAGGATTCCTGATACATGACCTCAATTCCCCCCGGCAGCCGCATCGGCATTCTCGGTGGCGGCCAGTTGGGCCGTATGTTGAGTCTGGCGGCCGCACCCCTTGGCTACACTTGCCATATCTTCGGGCCCGAGGCGGATCCGCCCGCAGGACAAGTCGCCGACCGGGTAACAATTGCTGATTATAATGACGAGAGTGCTCTTTTGGCGTTTGCCAGGGACGTCAATTTGGTGACACTTGAATTCGAGAATGTACCGGCGGTCTGTGTCGAATTCCTGGCAAGCGTTATTCCAATCCGTCCCGGTCCCTCTTCCCTTGCAACAGCACAGGATCGTCTAATCGAAAAAGAATTTGCTAGTAGCATAGGTGCTGAAACAGCGCCCTATCGAGCTATCGATTCCATTACTGATTTGCAAACGGCAATGGCCCAGATCGGCCCTCTCGCCGTGTTGAAGACGCGGCGGATGGGGTACGATGGCAGGGGCCAGATCATGTTGGACGGATGCGATTATCTCGACCAGGCATGGCAAGACTTGGGCGAAGTGCCGTCAATCCTGGAAAGTTTCATTCCCTTCGATGGCGAGGTTTCTGTGATTGCAGCGCGTAGTTTGGATGGATCCATCATGGCCTATCCTCCCATTGCTAACCAGCATCGTAACAATATTCTTAATACCTCGCAGGTACCTGCATCCCTAACAACAGATCAGACGCAAAGGGCCATCGCCATCGCCACGCAGATTGCGGAAACCTTGGACTATGTGGGGATACTTGCCGTTGAACTGTTCGTGAAGGGCGATGATCTTTTGTTCAACGAATTCGCGCCACGGGTCCATAACTCTGGCCATTGGAGTATTGAAGGCGCGGTGACAAGCCAGTTCGAGCAACATATTCGCGCCATATGCGGCCTGCCTCTGGGTTCGACGGACCTTCTGGGTAGAGTTGAAATGACCAACTTGATCGGCAATGATGTAAACCAAGTCCTTTCCCTGATAGCGGAACCGGGCGCACATCTTCACCTATACGGCAAGACCGAGATCCGGGACAATCGCAAGATGGGGCACGTAACCCGCATCTTTCCAAAGACGACCCGACCATGATTTGGACCCTGGGCCTGCACATCTCGCGCATGATGGACCCTGAAGACGCCCATCGATTAACTGTTCGTGCTCTGCGTCTAGGTTTGGGCCCCAAATTTCGCGATCCACCTGACCCCGTATTGGCCAGCCGCCTTTGGGGCATAGACTTCCATACCCCCTTGGGCATTGCGGCAGGTTTTGACAAGAATGCCGAGGTACCGGCGCAAGCAGCCCAAATGGGATTTAGCTTTGTTGAAATCGGAACCGTCACCCCACAGCCGCAGACCGGCAATCCTCGTCCACGCCTCTTTCGTTTGCCCGCTGACGCGGCGGCAATCAACCGAAACGGCTTTAACAATGACGGCCTAGACGCAGTTGCGTCGCGCCTAGCTAAGATTCAAGACCGCGATTTTATCCTGGGAGCAAATTTAGGTGCCAATAAGGATAGCAAAGACTGGATAGCGGATTACGTCGCCGGCGCGGCGGCCCTTGGCCATTTGGCGGACTACATTGTCATCAATGTCTCATCTCCCAACACACCGGGCCTGCGCGATCTGCAAACCCACGAAGCTCTGAAGGAGTTGTTGGACGGCGTGCGCAATGGCTTACCCAGGCCACGGCCCATATTTGTTAAGATTGCCCCGGATTTTGATAATGTCAGTCTGACACACTTGGCTGAAAGTTTAACGGCCCTGGTTGTTGATGGAATTGTCATCTCCAATACCACCATCGGGGAGCGCGATAACTTGCGAAGCCCACTTCGTCGTGAAAACGGTGGCCTTAGCGGCAGCCCTTTGTTTGACTTGTCAACAAAACAACTGGCGGCCGTCTATCGCCACACGGAAGGTAAAATCCCTCTAATTGGTGTCGGCGGCATTGACAGTGCTGACACCGCCTATACCAAAATTTGCAACGGCGCTTCTCTGATCCAACTTTATACGGGCCTCATCTATCGTGGGCCCGGCCTTATCAGAACAATTCAAAAGGGCGTTGCAACACGCCTTCGCCGCGACGGATTTTCCAGTCTTTCGGAAGCTGTCGGCACAGCAATTCGATAGGCACAGCTTAAGGTTGGCAGTCCGCCAAATTCACAGCCCGCCTTCAATCTAACGTCAAGATGTTTTTCACGACCTACTACAGGAAGATTGTTTGTGCCTGGCATATGATCAATCGATTCGAACGTAGCCTATCTCCAGAAACGCCAGGGACTGGTCAATTTTTTCCGCCCGGAGAGGGCAACAAATCCAAATGGCGAAACAGGGCGACAAATCTTCTCAATTGATCTCGCTGGTAGGCAGCGACATCCATCTCTGCAAAGTCATAGAACCCCTTGCCATCGCGCAAGCCATTACGCGCCTGTTCCATGTTATCCAAGACATTTTGGGGCGATGCGTAACGATCAGAACCCAAGTTTTCGGCAAGGTAACGCGAGGCATGGTAGAGAATGTCCCCTCCCCCAACATCGATAAATTCTAGCAAACCCATGGTGGCATAGCGGGGGCCGAAACCGGTACGGATCGCCCTGTCGATATCTTCGGCGCTGGCAACCCCTTCCTCCACCATACGGGCCGCTTCGTTCATGGCTACAGCTTGAATTCGAGGAATGATATAACCGGGGGTCGGAGCACAAACCACTGGGACCTTGCCCGCCCGCTCCAATATCGTAATAACTGATTGCACGATATTATCGTCCGTCACACTTCCTGGACTGATCTCAACAAGGGGAATCAAATAGGCCGGGTTCAACCAATGGGCATTAAGAAACCGTTCCGGTCCAGCGACAAATTGCGCAAGCTTATCTACAGGCAAGGTCGAAGTGGTTGAGGCGACAATCGCCTTGCACCCCACGGCACTCGATAACAATTGAAAGACCTGTTCCTTTGCCTCGATTGTTTCGGTCACACCCTCGAAAACCAGATCGGCATCGGACAAGTCTTCCAGATTTGACGTGAAGCGAATTCGGTCCATCATGCTGGTTATCAACGCGCCATCAAAAGCGCCAAATTCGGCCAAGGCAGTCAGGTTTCGGGCAATCTCCTCTCGGGCCGCTACCAAAACAGCTAAATGCTCCTCATCACTGCGCGGTTTTAGGTCGGCCAAGGTTACGCGATATCCGGCAAAGGCAAACACATGGGCAATCCCCCGCCCCATTCGACCAGCGCCAATCGCCGCTACCTGTCTTATATCTTCTGCCTTCACGCGACCTCACCTTCGTGCAAGAAGGTCTTCAGATCCGCCCGATCCAGTTCGGCAAGACCCAGAGCCTCCAAGGTCCGAGGTCCCTGGCGAAAATCCTCCCCACATATAGCTGACCCCATGGCTAAAAGGCCCTTTGCTACAGGACATGGCGAGCCGATCCATTCGCCTATGGAAACAAGCAGGGCCAATCCCAGGGCCACGTCCTCCCGCATATACCGATGTTTTGTCAAATCGATATTTTCCCGCCAATCACCCGAATCGGTCAGACGTTCATGCGCGGCATTGCCATACATCCACTCGGGTCGTGTATCATCATAATGATCTGCCAAAGGAAAATGCGGCGGGCCATAGTCGATGGCTTTCCGTATCGCAATACGTTCCTGGTCCAGTGCATCAGTGACCGCGCGGATCGCCGGCTGCGTTCCTTCATTATGTATGTCCCACGTGTCGAAATGCTCCATCGGCCCAGCATTCATTAAGATTAACGGTGGGTGAATAATGGGCCCCGCATTCATCAAGACGGCATCAAGCACGTCGGCCAGGGGTTCGATAGCTGGGAATACGCTTCCCGATACAGCCAGGCCGTGTTCGGACAAACGCGCCGGATAAACGCCACTGGGGAGTCGCGTAGCGCGAGCGGAAATCGCCACTAAATCATTTTCGCGCAGGCGCGCCAAATAGGGCAAAGTTCCAGATTCTACAAAAGCCAAATCAGCTCTATTGCCCGTACGACGGATGATCCGGCTCATGGCCACAGCGCCAAGGGTCCCTGGCGGAATGGCCACCACCTGTCCGTCGGAAAGGTATGGCGCGATGATACCAGCGATCGACTCTTGTGCCGTAGCAGGTAAGGGTGACAACACCATTTGTGCACCGGCCACAGCCTCACTGACATCTGTCGTCACAAGATGCAACGGTAGGGACCGGGTTCCTGCCGTATCTATCAGTCGGATAGCGCCATTGTTCTTGATTGCGCCAAGCGCCGACGCATCCCGCCGCCACAACCGAACCTCATGACCTTGCTCTGACAAGTCCGCCGCCGCAGCATGGCAACCATGACCACCACCGATAACAGCAATTTTCAAGATCGTGTCCAATGCTGCAGTTGAAGGGCATAGACGAATAGCGCCTGCGCGCCACTAATGTGAACGAACAGCAATTAAAAATTCAACGCAAATTTTTGATCTGCCACCAAAGCCTTCCTGTAGGCTGTCAACTTGCTTGCATGGATCCAATAAAAAAACAGCCCTTCGTATCGCTCGGGACAAGCAATCCATATACGCTTGATACAAATCATCCTGGTGATAATAGGATTCAACTTCGCTGCTCGTCATTCAGGTGACTTCCGGTTTATGTTGAAGCAAACAGTATAGCGGGAGATCGAAATGCAGGTTAAGGATAAGATTATCGTTGTCACCGGCGGCGCCAGCGGTATCGGCCGGGAACTAGCCAGCCGTTTTACCAAGGAAGGCGCAGCTCGGGTCGTCATTGCAGATCTGAACGAGGACGGCCTAAACGCGGTGGCGGCTGAATTTGGTGCCTTGGCGAAAGTGACTGATGTGGCCCAGGAAGAAGGCGTCAGGGATCTCGTTCGATTTGCAGAGGATCAAGCAGGACCCATTGATTTGTTCTGTTCCAACGCGGGTATTGCGGTGTACGGGGATTTGGACAACAGCAACCAGGAATGGCAACGGGTCTGGGATGTAAACCTTATGTCCCATGTTTATGCCGCACGAGCCGTAGTGCCAATTATGATTGAACGGGGCGGTGGATATCTTCTCAATACGGCCTCCGCCGCTGGACTGTTGAGCCAGATCGGCTCGTCCACATATTCAGTGACAAAACATGCTGCAGTTGGTTTTGCCGAATGGCTTTCAATCACCTATGGCGACCGGGGCATCAAGGTGTCGCTGCTCTGTCCTCAAGCTGTCCGTACCGCTATGACCGCAAATCTAGACAACGGCGGTGTTGCCGGAGTTGATGGCATGATGGAAACGGAAGAACTGGCCGAAGCCGTTATACAGACATTGGCTGAGGAACGCTTCTTATGTTTGCCGCATTCTCAGGTTTTAGAATATATGCAACGCAAAACGGGCGATTACGACCGTTGGCTCAAGGGCATGCGGCGGCTGCATGCACACTACGGCTAGGTAGCAGACTAAATTTCTTGAACCCTGGCTAGGTCCGCCGGCGCGTCGCCGCGCTCGACTTTCTGTACGGCGGCAATTAGGCCTACGTTAGCCGGAGCTTCCATGCCCAATTCTTTGGCTCTCTGCACAACCAAGCCGTTGAGGAATTCAATCTCGGTGCGCCGACCCTTGATCATGTCTTGACCCATGGATGGGCGGGCGGTATCGCTCATTCGTTCCGCCTGTACCAGCATTCGTGCTTCCATCTCGTCTAGTGTGGGAGTGTCGTTAGCAGCGGAAGTCAATTCCTGGGCCGCAGCTACCCAAATTTCTGGGTCCAGGCCCGCAATTTTCTCCAATGACAAGCCTTGCAGTAAGCCCGCCCGGACTGCCTCTCCGGCCAACCGTATAGACAAGCGGCGGGTGGTCTCATTCTGGGTGAACTCCTTGTTTGACATCCCGCTGGCAGCCGACAATCCATTACCCATGGCGTTTTGTACCAGCTTGGACCAGCGTTCACCCCATAGGTTAGAGGTCACTTTTGCGCTATCGATATCGGCCAGCATGTCGCGAATGCGCTCCACTCGGGGTGTGATACGACCATGGGGCTCACCCACCCTGAAAACGGTGTAGCTCTCCCCACCTTTGGAGACCGACCGTCGCACAAATCCAGGTTCCACCAACTCAACAACGATCTTGGAAGCAATACAGCCGATTGTTTTGTTCCAGCCGATAACATTAGCGATAGCGTCCTCGTTGATGCCGTTTTGCAGAGACACCACGAAACCATCGCGAGCCAAATATGTCTTCGCCAAGGCTGCAGCCCAAGGTGTGTCATAAGACTTGACGCATATGAAAGCGATGTCGGCAGGTTTTTCCTTGGAAAGGGCTTGCAGATCCGTGAAATGCATGGCACGGGGTTTGCTTTCAAAGCACTCTTCCGCCGTCATGCCTTCCAAGCGCAACCCATGGGCCTGCACATGCTCGACATGGGCCGGCCACGGGTCCGCTAAGATTACTTCCAACCCGGACCGGGCGAAATAGCCTCCCACATAGGAGCCAACCGCTCCGGCGCCAATAATCAAAATACGTTCGTTCATGTTCACCCCATAATTAGAATGGTTTGTCATTCTTGACGGCCAAGCGCCGCATTCAACACCTTTGGCCGAGATTGTCATCAACCGCCAATTTAATGTGTCCCCGCAGTTTTGCACTATTGTGCACACCGCCTCGTCTGGGCTCAAGCCCAGGTGTAATTCAATTACCAGCTATTTTAACCGCCACAGGGTCATTATGCTCCTCTAGAGCATTCCATATCTAGGTTGCTCTACTATCGTTATGTGTTGGGTAGCTAGTATCGCGGAATAACAATCAGGCCATTAGGATTTAGGTACAAAAACGGGCGCAACCTAAAATTAGATTTCCTACCTTAAAATACGACAATAACTTTAAGAAATTTCTAAAACGACCGGTTAACAAGGATTAACCCTATCTATCGCGAATGTCCCTTTTGCTCTGGTTCATTTCCGCCATCAGAGTTACCGCTTCGTCACGCACTAGCAAATCAGTGAACAAGGTGCGTTCAGCTGCTAGGCCATCCATGGGCGAGACAAGCTCCGACCGGCGCACCAGATGTTTGATGTAGGCCACAGCATGGGGTGATTTCCTCGCCAGTTCGTGGCCGATTTCCAGGGCCCTATCCAAGGCAGATCCAACACAGCATTCTGTGACCAGACCGTATTCTGCCGCCTCGCGTGGCGATAAGGTCTTGCCCAGCAACGTCAATTCTAAGGTTTTGGCCTGTCCAATGATACGGCTAAGACGTTGTGTACCGCCAGCACCCGGCAAAATACCAATATTTATTTCCGGCAGACCGAGGGAGTAAGGGCCGTCCTGGGCGATACGAAAGTCACAGCACAAGGCCATTTCGAACCCGCCCCCCATGGCGGTACCGTTGATGGCGGCAATGAATGGTTTGGGGCTGTCCTCGATACGCCGGTAATCAACATGAAGTTGTCGTTCCGGAATGGGTTGGATCAGATTGTATAACGTCCCAGCCGCCCGTTGCTCCTGAGCCCGCGCCTCTAATTCTACAACAGAATAGTGGCGGATAAACACGTCTGGCAGACCGCCTGTGAGAATAATCGCTCGAACCCTTTTGTCCTCTCCCAATTGATCTAACATGGCAGTGATCTCCGGAACGGTTTTACCATCCATGAAACCATCGGGGGGATTGGTAAAGCGAACGATAGCAACGGGGCCGTCCATTTCGATGTTTACTTGCGGCACAATAATGCCTCCCTTATCTCTGGATCATCTTTCAAACCGATCTCAGCTAAGATTTCTTCCGTATGCTCGCCAATCTGCGGTGGCGGGTAACGCACTTGGGCCGGCGTTCGTCCGAAACGCCAAGGGAATCGGGGCACGGATATATCAGTACCGTCCTGCGCTGTCATTTCCAGGACCATGCCCAGAGCCTTAGCCTGGGCGCTTTCGAAGGCCTCACCGACAGATAGGACCGTGCCATGCGGAATGTCATTCTTGACAAAAAACGACAACCACTCGGCCGTAGTCTTTTCCTCCATGGCTTCGGCCGTAGCGATTCGCATAGCATTCTTGTTTATGGACCGGCAGGCCACCGTGGCAAATCGTTCATCCTCCAGCCATTCTGGACGGCGACAGAATTCAGCGAAGAGTCGGAAGTCTTCGTTGCGGGAAACCATGATCTGTATCTGACCATCAGACGTCCTAAATAAACCATAGGGCGCAATCGAGGGATGATGATTGCCCTCTGCAATAGGATCTTGCCGTGAGGCAAAATATTTTCCTGCTTGTACGGTCAACATGGACATGGTGGCTTCCAGTAAGGAGGTTCGGACGACCTGTCCTCGACCACTTCGTTGCCTTTCCATCAGCGCGCCAAGGATACCAATGGTATTGCAAAGTCCGCCAAGGACATCAGAAATCGCAATTCCAGATCGAGTTGGACCGCTCTCGGCGCTGCCAGTAATTGACATAAGTCCCGAATAGCCCTGAACCAACTGGTCAACGCCGGACCGATGTCCCATAGGTCCCACATCACCAAATGCCGATAACCGAGCAACCACCAAATGAGGAAAATTGCGCTCCAGTTCCTCGTCCGAAAATCCCATGGCATCGAATACGCCGGGCCGAAAATTCTCTACAACCACGTCAGCGGACGACATCAGGGCCCGCAACAACCTTCCACCACCCGGTTTGCGAAGATCCACATGCAAACTACGTTTGTTGCGATTGGCCGTAGCAAAATAGCCGCCCATATCAGGTGCGAAGGACGGTGCTTGCTGCCGCAGCATATCCCCCTTCCCCGTCTCAACCTTGATAACATCAGCACCCATGTCCCCCAGCAGCATGGGCCCTAATGGTCCAGCGATGACCCGTCCCAGATCAATCACGCGAATTCCACTTAACAGCATCGCCCATACTCCATGTTTTACCCGTAATTGGGACAATCATAACAAGGCGCCTGACAACCCTCTAGCATGGAGGAGTAACAAAATCTAAAGGAATGGTGGTTAATGCCACCCACAAGTGCGCGACTCTTTAGAGCCTTGCATTATGCGTCGACCAAGGTCACTGAATGCGCTTCCGATTAGGAGAAAATTAGACATTCAAACGCGGCTTAAGACTGGCTTATTGCAAAACGTCTGATAAAATTTAAGCACGGAATGCAACATGAAAATCGGCTCACCCACACACAATTTCCCCAAGAACCGACGCCCGATGCGCAGTGATATGAACGGGCGTTTAGTTACCGTGACGCCTATTAATTCCGACTGCCATTGTAACGATTTATATGATGCTGCGTGTGGACCTGACGGTGACCACACAGGAAAGATATGGACGTATATGAGCTTTGGGCCATTTAGTGATAAGGCCGAATTCCAAAAATGGCTGGAACCGCAGGACCAAAGTGACGATCCCCTGGTCTTCGCAATAATTGACCGAGCTGACGGCAGGGCCCTTGGCATGGCCAGCTATCTTCGTATCGTCCCTCAGTGGGCCACGTGCGAGATCGGCTCTATATGGTTTTCCCCGTCTCTGATGCGTACACCCGTAGCGACGGAGGCTATGTATCTTATGGCCTCATACGTGTTCGAAGATTTGGGATATCGACGATATGAATGGAAATGCGATTCCCTTAATGAGGCATCCTGCAGCGCCGCGCTGCGTCTCGGCTTTCAGTATGAAGGCCTGTTTCGCCAGCATATGATCTACAAAGGTCGGAATCGCGATACTACTTGGTTCTCTATGACCGACATGGACTGGCCAATTGCAAAAGCAGCGTTCGAGTCTTGGCTAGCGGAAGATAATTTTGACGCAGCAGGCCAGCAACGGAGGAGCCTCGCAGCCATCCGAGAGAGTATTATGCCAGGTTAATGCGCATATTTTCCCTGCCCATCAGGGCGCCGTCCCAATCCAATCGGGCCTCGGCCTCCAACAACTCCAGAAATGGATCTTCATGGTCCGGGTCATGATGGAATATGACTAGGCGTTTAGCATTCGCACGCTTGCAAAGGCGCATTCCTTCCTGCCAAGTAGAATGGCCCCAACCAATTCTAGAAGGAAATTCTCGGTCCGTGTAAGTGCAGTCATAGACGACCACATCTGCATGGTCGATCAAATCTAGGATATTCTCATCCGGCTTTTCGGGAATATGTTCCGTATCTGTAACATAGCAGAAGCTTTTGCCACCGTAGTCTATGCGATACCCTGTAGCGTTATCAGGATGCCGCAATAACGTAGTCGTGACCTTGATTCCGTCACCAAGTGTAAAACTGTCGCCTGCGACAAAATCCTCGAATGTCAACTTCGATCGCATAGTTTGGATTGGCACCGGAAAAGTTGGTTGATTCATTTGCCCCGCCATGACGTCGCCCAGGCTCTCTTTTATATCAAACAAATGGCCCGCCTTTATGCGAAATTCATGATCGGGCTGGTATGCAGGCGAGAAGAAGGGAAAGCCGTTGATATGGTCCCAATGAGTGTGAGACATCAAGATATCTGCTTGGCGCACGCCTTTTTTCAACATCCAATGGCCGAGATTTCGTATCCCCGTGCCACAATCAAGGATCACGCGCTGGCCCCCGCAGGACACTTCAATGCAAGAGGTGTTGCCGCCGAAGATAGCGTACTTTGTCGATGGGCAAGCTATCGATCCCCTGACCCCCCAAAATTTTACCTTGAACCCCATTGAAAATCCCTTATCGATCAAAATGCAAATTCTACAAAACGATCAACAGGAAATATAAGACGCCGTCTCATATTCTCAAGTGATCTTGATCATACTATACATCAGCAAGTCACCATCCAGAGAAGCACCATAAGAGATTTTATGCAATTATATAGAACGAAACCAGAATTTAGAAAAATTACGCATTCGCTAATTCCTGCTCCACCAACTTCACCCAATAAGAGGCGCCGATCGAGAGAATTTCGTCATTGAAGTCGTAGTTTGGATTGTGAACCATGCAACCGCCCGGTTCGTTTCCCACGCCGTTGCCAACCCAGACGTAACAACCGGGCCGGGCCTGCAACATCCAGGAAAAGTCCTCTGCACCCATTGTCGGTTGCAGATCCCTTCGCACATTTTCTTCTCCTACCACCAAAGCCGCTGCCTGGTGAGCAATCTCTGTCTCGTCAGGTGTATTTATGGTCGGGGCATAACGACGGTCATAGGTATATTCGATGTTGGCACCATGAGCTTGGGCGATGCCTTCAGCCACCCGCTTGATTTCGGCCTCCATGATGTCCTGTACTTTCACGGAAAAGGCCCTAGTGGTACCCGCTATCAAGGCCGTTTCGGGAATTACATTAGTCGTGAAGCCGGATTGAAATTTCGTCGCAGAAATAACAGCCTGTTTAATAGGGTCCACGGTGCGCGAGACGATACGTTGTAAACCCATTATGATCTCGGAACCGACCAGAATTGGATCCACGCCCTGATGAGGCATGGCGCCATGGGCGCCAGTGCCGTGCACGATAATTTCAAAAAAGTCGGCCGACGCCATCATGGGACCAGGCATCAAGCCGATCTGGCCCACCGGAATGCCTGGCATGTTGTGCAGACCATACACGTCAGTACAAGGAAATTTGTCAAATAGGCCTTCTTCCACCATCAGGCGGCCACCGGCTTCGTTTTCCTCCGCCGGCTGAAAGATAAAATAAACTGTGCCGTTGAAATTCTTTGTCTCTGCCAAATATCGTGCCGCACCCAGCAACATGGTGGTATGCCCATCATGACCGCAGGCATGCATTTTGCCGTCATACTTTGATCGGTGGGGCACTTCGGCAAATTCCTGCAAATCCAAGGCATCCATATCCGCACGCAAACCGATTTTTCGGTCGGAATTACCACACTTTAAGACACCCACGACACCGGTCTTAGCCAAGCCCGTATGCACTTCCATGCCAAAACTACGCAACTTCTCCTCGACAACAGCGGCGGTTCGCACTTCTTCGAAGGCGGTCTCGGGGTGCGCATGGATATCATGCCGCCATTCCACCATGTCATTATGGAAGTCCGCAATCCGGTTGATAACGGCCATTGGGTGCTCCTCAGTCAATTCATTGCTTTGTCACCATCATGATCATTTACCC
>CAZDQC010000012.1:19032-22431 GCA_964507245.1 uncultured Rhodospirillaceae bacterium | reverse complement strand
CTCATCAACATTGGAAAGCCCAGAGATGGTGTGTATTTTCCGCCAAGGAAATCTCATTCGGAACAAAAGGATTGGGGCATGGCCACACGAAATATGAATGATTGGCAGACATCAATCTGTCAGGTCGTCAACAATGAAAAAGAAGACAGAATAATTGTACGCGGACATGATTTGAACGACCTGATCGATGAAATTAGTTTCGCGGGCATGATGTTCTTGATGCTTCAGGGCCACAAACCGACGCCTACTCAGGCGCGGGTTTTAGATGCCCTTCTGGTCGCATCCATGGAACATGGCATTGCTCCACCGTCAATGGTAGCCAGATGTTTTGCCTCCTACGGCACCTCTATTCAGGCGGCAATCAGTAGCGGGATCAATGCCTTTGGTGTCCAAATGGGAGGCCTGGGTCAACAGATGGCAAAATTGATGGTGGATACCCTCGCAGATATTGCAGAAGGTCCTGTACCCGATGATGTGCAACTGCAAAACCGAGCCACTAAGCTGGTGGCTGAAATTTTGGCACGCGGCGAGCGAGTACCGGGTTTTGGCATTCCGCTGCATAGAGAAGATCCACGCGCGGCTAAGGTCCTGGAAGTCGCAAAACAACACGGCACCTTCGGACTTTACGGTCGCTTCGCCGAAGCCATGGAGGTGGAATTGGCCAAGGCGCGCGGGGGGCGTGCCGTATCTATGAACCTGGACGGCGTAGGCGCGGCCGTAATTCTTGATCTGGGTTTCCATTGGCGTTCCACACGAATGTTTTTATTGACACCCCGGTCTGTCTCGTTCGGGGCTCATTATCTGGAAGAGCAGGAGCAAAATTCTACCTGGCGACACATCCCGGCTGACCAAATTGAGTACCTGGGTTGATCGAACAGACCACGGAATTGGGCAACATCGTCACCCTAACCGAGGCTTTGGTTCTGAAACAGAAAAAAATACCATTAGGCCCCATGTTGGCGGAACGTGGCTCAATTCTGTTTAAATCAAACCAACCAGAAGAGTTCTCTATCAGGTACGGTATGAAAATTCACACGGGCCGATTGGGCGGCGTTTTTTGGATATCGCAGAGCGCATTGTCGCTGGCGAGGGCCATCATTGTGAGAAATTGTGAAGCTAACCCAAAAGTGCCTCATAGGTCACCCGCTTAAGTTCAAACGAGAAGGGATGCCAGAAAGACATCACCCTATGAGTCATGACTACGGCCGCGATGTCGTAATAGGGCGAAAACCACCAGTGAGTACCTCCCAATCCGCCCCATTGCACCTCACCCATTGATTTCGGTGGATCGATCGAACTGGGCTTCAAAGTGACGGAACCGGCTGCGCTGTACGCCTTACCAGGAACGTCACCGCGGGCCGGAAACCGAAGACATATGCCCTTTTCCACTTGGGGCGTCTTAATCAGAGCCATGGTTTCCTGACGCAACAACATGTCATCACCCGGCAATAGAGCCTGAATCATGGAGACCATGTCAGGAAGAGTGGTGACCAACCCGCCCGCACCCGACAAACGCGGCGCGGATACCAGTGGATTAATGTTCAAGAGCTCAACTTCAGCACGCGTCAAACCTGGTTTCATGGGCTCCATGAGATTAGCGCCAACATAGAACGCTGTTAGACGGTCCCGATCCGCTGGCGGGACGACAAATCCGGTGTCCAGCATCCCTACAGGATCGAAAATGCGTGCCTTGAGGGCCTTATCCAAGGGCTGGCCATCTATAATCTCTATTAATCGTCCCAACACATCTGTGGCGACGGAATATTCCCACGATGTGCCAGGATGAAAGACCAGAGGCAACTCCGCCAAGATATCCATCATTTCAGCCAAGGTGGTGTCGCGTCCATTTACCTGGCGGGACATATAAGTCTGGGTGATTAGGCTGGAGGGATCAAGGAAACCGTTACTTAACCCCGACGAATGGCTCAACAAATGCCGGATTGTGATGCGGTTATTCGCCGACTCCGTATCTGAGATTTCTGCCGCACCCGATCGCAATACTTGTCGGTCGCCTAACTGCGGAATGAATTCTTCGATAGGATCATCCAACCGAAAATGCCCTTCTTCAAGCAACAGCAGTACGGCACAAGAAACCATCAGTTTAGTGTTGGAAAAGGCACGAAAAATGTGATCGTACCGTAACGCCTGCCCCGCCTCCCGATCCGCCATACCGGCACAATGAACATCAACCAAGTCGTGTCCTACCAAGACCGCCGCCGATACGCCAGCTAGAATTTCCTGGTCCACATAGCGCTGCATGGTTTCGTGTAGGGGCGCAAAATCATGATCGTTTTCTTTCACACTTATTTCTGCCATGAATTTTAGGCCCTCCTTTTGGAAGTCAGGAAAACATCATAAAATCAACTTTCATATGCAAATAAATTGTTGAATCTTGCAAATGCAGATCAATTAAGCCGTCAAAAGCCTTTACTGCCAAGTTGCGTCCCATGTTGGAATAACCACCTAGTTGGCTATTCACTACAGAGTGGCCGGTGATGGCCGCAATCTGAATTTTTGAACAATCTGCCTCCTCCAACAAGGATCCCAATGTAACGTGAAGGTCGTGCCAGCCCAGTGGGAAAATTGATCAATGTCATTGTCAAGAAAGCAGCAACGTCGGACCAACCCAATAGCGAGGGCGCTGCGGACGCCAACGTTCCGGCAGAGAAGGGTCAGATCAAAGAAGGGAAAAGGGAGTTATTCACGGGCTAGGGGTCGCCAACAGAGGGACTAAAAACTCATAGACCCACATAGCGAGGACGAGAACTCCGGCAGCAATCGTAATGGCAGCGGCATAGCGCTGGAAGCGCCCCCGACGTTTTGTGGGATCACCCAATGATGACCCCGTCAGCAAGTGCGATAGCCTCAATCTCAATTAGACGCGAAGGGTGGCCAAGCTCTTTGACCCCGACAAGAGTATCGGCGGGATAGGGCGGTTTGAACCATTTCTGACGCAATTCCATGATCCGGCTTCGCTGCGCTTGCATATCGGTAAGAAAGATCGTGACCTTGATAACCTTGTCGAGCGACGAACCCGCAGCTTCAAGAACTCGCTGCATATTTCGAAATGTTAAGTCTGCTTGTGAGTCGAAATCACCATGAACCATTTGACCATCTTCTGTAATGGCAATTTGTCCGGAAATAAAAATTAGGCCACCTACGCGGTAACCCTGTGCGATATAGAAATCCTCGTAAGGATCGGGATCGAGTTTTATGACTTCTGCATTCGTTGTCATTGCGTATCCTCTCGCCAGTTATGTCAATTTAAGTTCATTACAATCCTAGGTGCGAGCAAGGCCGGATAGATAGTTCCGCAGCCTTGGTTGCCCAGCAACCTCCTCAGTTCATCGGCAATCAATCCGAACAGGCAGGAAAGCACTACGTCGTTGTCTTACTTTT
>CAZDQC010000012.1:0-18932 GCA_964507245.1 uncultured Rhodospirillaceae bacterium | reverse complement strand
GCGATCAGACACGGCATGGCAGGCCACACTCACGCCGTCAATGACCTGCACTGGCGGCACCTCATGGCTGCAGCGAACATCGGCATGGGGGCAGCGTGGGTGAAAGGCGCAGCCCGACGGCGGGTTGATAGGACTGGGCACCTCGCCAGCCACGGGTATACGCTGGCGTCCCGTCATCTCCAGATCCGGGATGGCATCCAGCAACATACGGGTGTAGGGGTGCTTGGGATTCTCAAATAGGGTTTTTGTATCGGCCCATTCCACAAGCTTGCCAAGGTACATCACGCCCACCTTGGTCGAAACATGATAGACCACGGCCAAATCGTGGCTGATGAAAAGATAGGTCAAGCCCAGTCGATTTTGCAGTTCCTTCATTAAATTAAGTATCTGAGCCTGGACCGAGACGTCCAGGGCCGAGGTGGGCTCATCGCAAACCAAGAATTCCGGTTCGCCGGCCAACGCACGGGCGATGGAAATTCGCTGCCGCTGTCCACCGGAAAATTCATGGGGAAAGCGTTCCCCATCCGCCGGTGACAGCCCTACCTGATGCAGCAAATCGCCCACCCTTTCTTTGATTTCCTTCCTATTCTTCGAAAATCCACGCACATGGATGGGCTCTGCCACGATGTCGGAAACCCGCCAGCGCGGATTGAGCGAGGCGTATGGGTCCTGGAAGATCATCTGCATGCGCGGCTGCATGCGCTTGCGATCCTGGACAGCCTCAACGGGGCCGATCTCCACGCCCTCGTATTTAATGGAACCCGCCGTGGGCTGATACAGCCCAACAATTAGCCGTGCCACAGTGGACTTGCCACAACCCGACTCACCGACTAGAGAAAAGGTTTCGCCCTGGCCAATCTCAAAACCAATGCCGTCCACGGCCTTGACGTAGGCCCGGTCCAGACGTTCGAACAGACGGTTCAAGAACGGAGCGGACACATCGAAATAACGCACCAGGCCATCGACCGAAAGTAGGGGCGCGCCATTTTGAATTGTTTCAGTCACTGGCACCGGCCTCCACGTCTTCTATGTCAAACAAGTGACAGGCAACTCGAGATTTATCAGCTGTTTGTAGGTCGGGCCGGACTGACCGACAGCGATCCATGACCTGTTCGCAACGGGGATTAAATGGACAACCTGCTGGGATTTCCTGCAGGCGCGGCATGGAGCCTTCAATCTGGGTCAATTGATCCACGTGGCGGCCGATATGGGGGATGGAGCCCATCAGGCCGTGGGTATAAGGATGTTTGGCGGCTCGAACCACTTCCTGTACGAGTCCGATTTCGGCGATGCGGCCAGAATACATTACAGCAACGCGATCAGCCGCTTCAGCGATCACACCCATATCGTGTGTGACCAGCATGACGGCCGTGCCGTGTTCGTGGCAGAGCCGTTTTAGCAGCGAGATGATTTGCGTCTGGATGGAGACATCCAAAGCCGTTGTCGGCTCGTCCGCGATAATTAACCTCGGCTCGGCGCATAGCGCGAGAGCGATCACGACGCGTTGGCGCATGCCGCCGGAGAACTGATGTGGGTAATGACCGATACGTTCGGCAGCACTGGGGATGCCCACCTCTTCCAAAAGCTCTAAGGCCCGATCTCGTGCCTCGCGATCGCTCATCGGCAAATGAGTTTGTATGGTCTCGATCAACTGCCGCCCGACCGAATACAACGGGTTTAGAGACGTCAAAGGATCCTGGAAAATGGCGCCAATTCGGCGTCCCCGAATTTGGCGCATCTCTTCGTAAGGCAAATTGTCGATGCGCAGACCTTCCAGTAGGATTTCGCCCTGAGCTATACGGCCGGGAGGTTCCAGTAATCCGATAATTGCCGCCCCTGTCAGAGATTTTCCCGCGCCGGATTCTCCCACCACTCCCAGAATTTCGCCTGGCGCGATGTGAAAGGAAATATCATCTACCGCCACAAGTGTACCGCGCCGGGTTGGGAACTCGATGCGTAGATTGTAGACGGACAAAAGCGGTTGAGTGTCACTGGTAACCATGGGACTTCAACGTAATTTCGGGTTCAGAGCGTCGCGCAACCAGTCGCCTAGAAGATTGACGGCCAGTACCAAAATCGCCAAAACGACGCCGGGAAAGACGGTGATCCACCAGAGGCCAGAGAAAAGATAATTTTGACCTTCGTTAATCAATGTTCCTAATGATGGTTCGGTGGGCGGCACACCGACGCCCAGGAACGATAGGGTTGCCTCGGACAGAATAGCGATGGCAAGATTGATGGTTGCTATCACCAGGACTGGTCCCATCACATTGGGCAACACATGACGCAGCATAATAGAAAAACGCGACAGACCGATGACCCGAGCGGCCAGGACATACTCCTTGTTTCTCTCAACTAGGGTAGACCCACGCACGGTTCTTGCGAATTGTGGCCAAATAGACGTGCCAATTGTTAGGACCAGGACGTAGACCACGGCATCATTATAGGCTTCCGCACTGAGCACACCGCGCAAGATACCCACCAGTAAAAGCGCAATCAAAAACCCGGGTATCGAAAGCTGCACCTCCGCCACGCGCATAATGAATGCATCCACGTAACCACCTACATAACCAGACACCAGGCCAAGACCCACTCCGAAGACGAGGCCAAAAATTACGCTCATGAAACCGACAAATAACGAAATTCGGGTGCCATATAGGATGGTTGACCACAAATCCCGGCCAAGATTATCTGTACCTAAAAGAAATCGGGGGTCCCCTTCAACATCCCATGCAGGAGGCAATTCCGCATCCATGAGGTCTACCGTCGCCACATCATATGGCGAATGAGGCGCGACTA
Organism: uncultured Rhodospirillaceae bacterium; assembly: GCA_964507245.1. GTDB lineage: Bacteria > Pseudomonadota > Alphaproteobacteria. Next base: position 16,133 of record CAZDQC010000012.1, on the reverse strand, counting down.
AAGGAGCAAAAATCGCAAGAATAATTATGATTGCGGTTGCTAGCGCGGCGACCATCGCCACCTTTGAGGAACGGAAGGAATAAAAGACGTCGCTGTCCCAAACTCGATGCCAAAACGACGGCGGAGGCACAGCCCCGGCATCTTGGTGATTAGCCGATTGTTCAGTCATGCCCAGTGCCGCCAATCGGTTGATCCACGCGAAGACGTGGGTCTACTACGTAATAAAGCATGTCGACGATCAGATTGATGACAACAAAGAAAAAGGCAATCAAGATTAGATAGGCGGACATGATAGGAATATCCACGACTTGCACCGCCTGCAGGAACAACTGCCCCATGCCAGGCCATTGGAATACTGTTTCTGTGATAATGGCAAAGGCAATCAAAGAACCCAGTTGTAAACCAATTATAGTAATTACCGGCACTAAGGTATTTTTCAGTGCATGCCCATAATTGATGGCCCGGTTATGGAGGCCGCGGGCGCGGGCAAATTTGATGAAATCCGTGCGTAGCACCTCCAGCATCTCTGAACGGATCAGTCGCATGATGAAGGTCATTTGAAACAATGCCAGAGTAACAGCCGGCAGAATAATAGACTTCAGGCCGTTGACAGACAAGAAATTGGATTCCCAACCACCCACTTTCACCACCTCGCCGCGACCGAACGACGGCAGCCAACCCAATATTACCGCAAACAAATAAATCAAAAGAATGCCGATCAAAAAAGTCGGCAACGAAATTCCGATCAACGACAAAGTCATGATCATCTTGGAGGTAAAGCCGAACCGTCGCAGGCCAGTATAAACACCAGCGGGGACGCCAAGTAGCGCGGCTATTATCGCAGCCGTTACAGCCAGTTCCAGAGTAGCCGGCATGCGTTCCATTATCAGGGCGGCGACTGGGCGTTTATGCTGATAGGAGACACCATAGTTGCCTTGCGCCGCATTCAAAGCGAATTTGGCAAATTGCAAGGGAATGGGATCGTTCAGGCCTAAGGACTCACGCAGATACTCACGATCCTCGGCCGTGGCGTCTTCCGCCACCATCTGGTTGATCGGATCGCCAACAAACTGAAACATAAAAAACGCAATTAAGGCGACGACGGCCATGACCACGATGGCTTGCAACAGCCGCCGGACCAAAAAAGCTATCATCGCCGATTTCCGTTGCGCATTAAACTATGAGGTCTAGAACCGATGCGCCGCCACGGCGAAAACCGTGACGGCGCCCGAATTCTTAGGTGCTGTTAGTTTCTAGTTAATCGTCACATACCGGAAACGAAACACATTGTCGCCCCGCTGCTTCAGCGCGACATTGTCACGCTTACCCCAGGCCAGAGCCTGCTGGTGCAGTGGGATGTAGTACACGTTGTCATGAACCCGCTTGTAGACCTCAGCAATCATCGCGTCACGCTTGGCCTTGTTACTTTCGGACTGGATCATGGGAGTCAACTGGTCGATCCGTGCATCGGAATGGTTCGACAAGTTGTAACGACCAGTCTTCGCCTTTTCGTTAAAGGAAGCGATCAGGTTGATGACCACATTATGGCTGTCGAAGGAACCCGGCGTCCAACCAATCAGGCCTACGTGATAGTCACGACTCTTGGGATCCAGCACCTGCTTGAAGTACTGAGCCTTCGGCTTAGCAGTCAGGTTAAGCTTGATGCCGACTTTAGCAGCCATCGACGTCACGGCCTGACAGATCTGCTCGTCATTAACGTAGCGGTCATTCGGGCAATCAAACCGCGCGGTCAAGCCGCCTGCATAACCGGCATCGGACAACAATTTCTTTGCCATGGCGGGATCGTAGGCATACCGATTAAATTCGGCCGCCCGGTCAAACAGCTTTGGCGAAATCATGATCGCGGATGGCGTCGCCAAATTGCGCATGATTTTCTTCTTGATTGCCTCGATATTGATCGAGTGGTACAGCGCCTTGCGCACGCGGACATCCTGGAACGGGTTCTTGGTATCCGTACCGAACAGCTTGTTACCGCCCTGTTCCATGAACACAAAAATGGTGCGCAACTCGGGACCCACCAAAACAGAGGTGCCATTATTGCTGTTGACCCGATTAATATCCTGGGTCGGTATGGGATAGGCCATGTCCAATTCACCTGACAACAGGGCCGCGACCCTGGTTGCATCCTGCTTCACCGGTGTCATGGTAACCTTGGTCAGGTTATGGCTGGCCTTGCCCCACCAGCCCTTATTCGGAACCAGGGTAGTTTTCACCTGAGCTGTACGCTCAGTGATAACAAAGGGGCCCGTGCCCATGGCTGTTTGTCCTGCCGGGCTGACTTTTTGCGTGTCACCCGCCATCACGGTGACTTTTGTCGCACCATTTGCTTCCGACCATTCCTTGTCCATGATAAAGAAGCCGTTCATGCGGCCGGTCAGGATCGGGTTCGGCGCATGGGTGATGAACTCGACCGTATGGTCGCCAACCTTGCGCGCTTCCTTGATGCTGGCAAGGGCAATTTTCATCTGCGCATCCTTATCGGACATCCTTTTGTAGCTGAAGAGCACATCGTCCGCGGTGAAATCATTGCCGTTACTGAATTTCACGCCCTTTCGCAAATTGAAGCGCCAGACCGTAGCGTCGTCGGAAACGGTCCAGGACTCTGCCAGGGCCGGCTTGATCTTCAAATCACCGTCCCGGCGCACCAAACCCTCATAGACGTTGCCCAGAAATCCGATGGTGAAGGTAACCGCATGGGCATGCGGATCGAGGCTATCCGTATCAGTCTGGAAGCCCCAGCGAAGCTCGTTCGCGTTGACGCCACTCGCGCCAGTGACAACCATTGCCAACGCCGTGGTCGCCGCAAGAAGAATGCGTTTCATGTTATTTCCCCGTTAAAAAATTTGGTCAGAGTCATTCGGTAAGTTGTCTTCCCTCGTTTAAGTATTTGGACCCGATCACACACCGTTCAGGCCACAAGCCTTCACAATATCCCCAAAAACGGGGCATGCACAATCACCTTTCGCAGCTTCTTGTTAACGGGCATTGCGGAAGCCGTTGGTAATGGGATAACGCCGGTCGCGGCCAAAATTCCGAGCCGTAATTTTTACACCCGGCGGTGCCTGTCGACGTTTGTATTCCGCTAGATATAACAGGTGTTCTACGCGCCCGACAGTCTCAAAATCATGGCCAAGTTTCAAAATATCTTCAAAAGACATTTCCTCTTCCACGAGGCAGCGCAGGATATCGTCCAACACCTCGTAGGGTGGTAGCGAATCTTCGTCCTTTTGATCGGGGCGCAACTCGGCCGAAGGCGGTTTGACAATGGTGTTTTCAGGGATAACACGGCCATCTGGTCCCATGGCGATTTCTGGCTTTTGCTGGTTACGCCAACGAGCCAACTCAAAGGCCGTAATTTTGTAAACATCCTTCAAGACCGAAAAACCGCCGCACATGTCGCCATAGATCGTGGAGTATCCCACCGACATTTCCGATTTGTTGCCTGTGGTCAAAACCATATGTCCGAATTTGTTGGAAATCGCCATCAATGCCATGCCACGAGCGCGTGATTGGACATTTTCCTCAGTGATGTCTGGTTCGCGTCCCTCAAACAGGTGTTCTAGCATCTGTCCGAAGGCGCTCACCGCCGGTTCGATTGGCACCTCGTCGATCCGGCATTGCAAGAACTCGACAGAATCCCGAGCATCCTTCAGGCTATGATCCGATGAATATTTTGACGGGAGCATGACACACCAAACCCGATCCGGCCCCAGGGCATCCACCGCTACGGCAGCGGATAAGGCTGAATCAATGCCGCCGGACAGACCCAACACTACGCCTGGGAATCGGTTCTTATTGACATAGTCCCGCAAACCCAGGGTCATAGTGCGGTAAATTGCGCCCAGGCCCTCATGAGGCGCCACGCGCGGGCCTTCGCCGCAGACCCACCGGTCGTCCTGCCGGCGCCATTCACTCACCACCAAACCGTCCTGGAACGTAGGCATCTGCATGGCCAATTCGCAATCGCTGTTCAGAACAAAACTGCCACCATCAAATACCAATTCATCCTGACCACCCACCTGGTTCACATAAATTAAGGGTAGCTGATTTTCCGTAACCCGTGCCACCGAATGGTTTAGACGGACATCGAATTTGCCGTCTTCAAAGGGTGAACCGTTCGGAACGATTAACATTTCCGCACCAGTTTCCGTCAGACATTCGCAAACATCCGGCGTCCAAATGTCCTCGCAAATAGGAACGCCTAAACGCACACCGCGAAAATTTATAGGTCCGGGCATGATACCGGAGGCAAAAACCCGTTTTTCGTCAAACACGCCGTAGTTCGGCAAATTATGTTTGTAACGAACAGCAGCAATCTCCCCACCGTCCAGCAGGAACGCTGCGTTATAAAGAATGCCGTTGTCCCTCCAAGGTGCGGTCACCAGCAGGCCGGGTCGGCCATCGACTGTATCTGCCGCTAAACTATGCACTGCCCGTGCCACTGCGTCCTGGAAAGCGCCCTTCAAGACCAAATCTTCAGGAGGATAGCCACTCAGGACCAATTCGCCAAAAACCACCAAATCCGCGCCGGCGGCCGCGGCTCCTTTGTGAGCCGCACGGACTAGATCGGAATTTCCCGCGATGTCACCCACCGTTGGGTTAATCTGGGCTACGGCGATTTTCAGTTCATCCCTCATAGCCGGTTGTTTAGGACGAACAGCCATATTTCTCAACGGCGCATTTAAATGCCAAGGTCGACGGCATAAGTTTGCATAGGTTGTTAACCGTTCTTTTAACGTATCTAAATTATAACCGCGCTGGCAAATGCGGATTTTGGAGCTGCTTTAGGCGGATTCGCATGCCCAGGCCTCCAGACATAAAATAAAGGTCCAACGCGTGAAGCCACTTTGACGTCGTCGCTGACGATGGTAAATTCTATTTGGGTTTTTAAAATTATTCCTTCGGCTACCATTTCCCCAGTATTCAATTAGCCTTTGATTTCGGTCTGGCAGCAGTCCAGATGTGTGTAGGCACATTCCTCACGCGACTCAGATCGTTTGTTGCAACACGACACCAGCTTCACAAAATTGTTTATCGGACTAAATGGGAAACCATTAGTGATCGCTTGCGCACCAGTGGTCGATATGAACGCCTAGTTGTTGTCCACTGCAAAAGAAGCTGACTAGCCTCCAGGTTACAATTCACCTATCGTCCCGGCAAAGAACAGTCCACGGGAAAATTCTGCAACAGATGTATCCCACATTGCAAACTGGCGCCAATTGCGTAATGGCCTTGATTATTCTTTGCACCACAGTGCTCATCGTCACTGCTGCTAATGGACAGATGCTGCGCCCGGCCCGCACGGTTTATGACCTACAACTAAACAAGGATCGGGCCAGCGGCAAGATCGTTGCCGCTACGGGCCGGCTAGTCGTGGAATTGATCGAGGATTGTGGTGGATTCATTTTTAACCAAGCTTTCATCAGCCAATTAACCTCAGCAGGAGGTCCTGATCTAGTTGGCAATATTGAGGCCTCTGTCTGGGAAAGTCGCGACGGGCAAACTCTACGCTTCAACCTGACCAACAGGATCAATGGTACAATCGTCCTACAAGAACAAGGCCGAGCCGATTTAACGAAAAAGGGTGATGGCAACGCGGTGTGGCAATTACCAAAATCCAGAGATTTAAAGCTGCCTCTCGGGACGCTTTTTCCCATCAGCCACAATCGGCTTTTGTTGCAAGAAGCTTTAGCTGGCCGCCGTGGTTTCGAGATTCCATTATTCGACGGCAGCAACGAAGCTGGCTATTACCACGCTGCTGTCTTCATTGGCACTCCATTGATGGAGAAACCTCACGAAAAGCTGTCTCTCTCCGATCTACGCAGCTGGCCCGTGCGCCTAGCCTATTATCATTTCGATAGTCGATTAGGCATACCCGAAATCGAAGTTGGTTTCACGCTTTACAGCGATGGTATCGTTGACAGCCTTCGGCTGGACTATCAAGAATTTGGACTCACCGGACGCCTAGTGGAACTTGAATATCTTGACCAGCCTGAATGCAAATAGTTCAGCCCCGTTTGCTCAGCCCCCGGCCTTTGCTAATTGAATCAGTCCCAAAGCGTTCTCGCACCTGATCTAGGGCGCGTTCCGCATCAGCGCGGCGCCCGGCGTCAGGATCGGCAAGGCTCAACGGATCAGCCATGGTGGCATCAACAAGGCCGCTAAGGCCAACACCCAAAAGGCGATATTCTGTACCATTGATTTCCTTGGCCAACAATTCTTCTGTATAGCGATATATGATGTCGGCTAATCGCGTCGGATCCGACAAGCGGCGACTCCGGGTTAGAATGCTAAAATCGGCGCGCCGCAATTTCAGTACAATAGTGGTCCCGGCATAGTTGGTAGTCTTAATTCGCCGTGAAACCCGATCGGCTTGACGCCAAAGGATTTGCCGCAGTTCCTCACCGTCCGCAATGTCGTGACGGAACGTGATTTCCGATGAGATGCTTTTGGTTGGACGGTGAGCCTCTATTCTTCGTGGATCCTCGCCTCGCACGAACTGCGCCATTCGCTGGCCCAGTGTGCCATAACGTGCCACCAAGTCTTTCTCATTCATCGCCTGCAATTGGGCGATTAAGGTTATGCCATCCTTGGCCAGGCGACGCTGTAAGGACTTGCCTGCGCCCCAAATAATCGAAACCGGCTGTCCGGCTAGGAATTCTAAGGCTTCGGCCCGGCCTATCACTGCAAACCCCTTCGGCTTATCCAGGTCGGACGCAACCTTGGCGAGAGATTTATTGTAAGACAGTCCTATGGACGCACTGATCCCAACCTCGCTTTCAATTCGTTTGACAATTGCAGCGGCAGTAGTCGCTGGGGCTTGGCTATGCAGTCTCTGAGTGCCCGTTAGATCCATGAATGCTTCGTCAAGCGACAGCGGTTCCATCAATGGTGTGTAGTCTTTCATGATCGCACGAACCTGCCGACCGACGGCGGCATATTTCGACATATCAGGTTTTATGACCACTCCATTGGGGCAAGCCTGGCGTGCCTTGAACATGGGCATAGCGGATCGTACCCCGTATGTCCGCGCCACGTAGCACGCCGCACTGACTACGCCCCTTTGACCACCACCGACAATTACCGGTTTATCGATCAGACTGGGGTCGTCTCGTTTTTCCACGTTGGCATAGAAAGCATCGCAGTCAAGATGGGCAATTCCCAAATGAAACAGTTCCGGATGACTCAGCAAACGGGGTGAGCCGCACCCTCTGCATCGTCCGTTTTCCGTTTGCCCGGAATCGACAGCAAGGCAATCACGGCAAAGTGCAGCCATAATTATTCGAGTTCACGCAGCGGCCACAGACGGGCGGCACCCCGTACACCGGAACTGTCACCATGTTTTGCCTGCACCAATTTAGTGTTCAGTTGATCGGTAAAGGCAAATCCCGACCACAATTTGGGTACATTGTCGTACAGGCGCATAATATTAGAAACGCCACCACCCATGACAATAACCTCGGGATCCAGGATAGAAATAACCATGGCTAGAGATTTTGCCATTCGCCGTTCGTATCGAATCATGCAGGCTTCCGCCTGTGCGTCGTTTTCTCCAGCCAGGATTGCCACTTCGCGGGCCGTCAGGTCCTGACCCGTCTTGGCCTTGAAATCGCGGCTTAGCCCCGGCCCCGAAAGAAAGGTTTCGATACAACCTTTTTTGCCACAATGACAGAGGGGTCCGGGGCGTTCACCATCATTCGCCCAAGGAAGGGGCGTATGACCCCATTCGCCAGCGACAAGATTGGGTCCCTTGTGCAGTTGCCCGCGGATTACGATGCCAGCCCCGGTGCCGGTGCCCACGATTACACCGAACACGCTGTCGGCACCCGCTGCAGCACCGTCGCTAGCCTCAGACAGTGCAAAACAATTAGCATCGTTGGCCAAGCGCACAGGACGTTCCAAGGCAGCCGCCAGGTCAACATCGAATGGTTTGCCAATCAGGCACGTGGAATTGGCGTTCTTTACCAGCCCTGTCGCCGGCGAAATCGCACCAGGTATAGTGACGCCCAAAGGTATGCCTACGCTTTTGTGTCCCTGCAAAACTTCAGCAAGTAGATCTCTGATTGCTGTTACAATTCCTTGATAATCACCCTGAGGCGTGGCTACCCTCCGTCGCGTCAACTCGGTGCCGTCATCGCCCAGAACCAACGCTTCGATCTTCGTCCCGCCCAGATCAACACCGATACGCATAGATCAAAATCCAGCCTCCGCTAAGCGCGCCTCAATGTACTGCTGCACACTGGGCCAATCATCGATCCGAACATCTGCGTCCTCAGCCTGCCCCAGGAAATCGCGAAGACGATAGTCCGCAATGAAATGCAAGCGGGTCACTACGTGGGCCAACCTCGCGACCGAGGTAATGTTGTGCGGGATATCATCGAGGAAAAATATCGGCGCCCTTAATTGGTTCGCCAGATAGGCCACAGCGGCACCCTTCTTGCCAATATTCGCTACTAATGGGTAGTCCATACCGTTCTTCACAAGGGCGCGTCGCCGTGCCTCGTGACAAACGAGAGGGGTATTCGACAAAACCAAAATTTGTGCCCGCTGGGCAAGTGCTTCCAAAGCCTTCGCGGCGCCGTCGACGGGTTCGATTTGTTCCGTACGTTCCAAAAAATAGCTGTTTATCAGCTTTTTAACGACCTGGGCTGAGACCGCCTCGCCAGTCTCAGAATCACGTATGTTTCCTCGCATCGCAAAGGACTTCAAGTCCATGAAATGCCCGTTGTCCAGTAAATAGGCCTCCAGACCCCGTACAAAGGCAAATATTACTTCATCGGCATCACTAATTATCAACGGTCGGTCAGGAACTAATTGTAATGCTTCCAGTTGGGTCAAAACATCTTCGTGCAAACAGTCGTTTTCCAAAACATCAACTCCATTCTTCATAACGACCGCCGAACAGGCGCTGCCGTGCCTGAGCCGGCGCCTTTGCCGGCAAACCCGTTGCCTCACACATTTCCAATAATTGCGGTTCGAATCCAAGAAAAAAATCTAATACGCCCGTCAGCATACCGGGATCATCCGCCCTGGAGCGCAAATCAGACAGATCAACGCCACTGAGGGCCATGAAGCGCTGCAAGACCTGTTCATCGCCCACTAAGTAAGTCAGAGCTTGAAGCGCTACAACCTTCGCTTGCTCTTCATTCATCGTGGGTATCCGTCTTAGCTATCAATCTCGCGGTGAAATTTACGCTTTAGTAACCACACCTATTGATGCCTATACTAAAATTGACATTTGTACTCAATAAATTTGAAAATCGCGCCAAAATATGAAACCGCGACGACGTCGTTGTGATGTCAAACACACTATTTCATGTCGAAGACTTAAAACTTAGCATGAAACTTTTTCACGTTCTTTTGGATGCGCATGGGTAAGTCGACCACCAAAATGTGGAAGGCATCGAAGCCGTAGTAATTGCAGGCAAAAATGCTTGAATTATATTTTCTTTCACGTGAGGAAAATCCAGATGTCGAGTTTGGAAGTTACCAAATCAATCCAGTAAGAGCATGAGTTGAAAGCCATTCCCGTGGGCATAATGACAGTGTTGTCGGATAGGTCCGGCCAGGTATGGGAGCTGGACGCCAAAACCAGCGACTCCCTTAACCAGCCAGGTGAAACACTATGTCAGCTTTATTGACCTTGTGGCCCAAATCGGCGGCGAGGCATTTGTCAACGTGATACCTGAAACGACGTAGGAGATTTGCGTGGCCGTGGCCGAGCACCTGAACGAGACATCTATCAAGGTTCCCGAACAGGACCTTAAATTAGCTGTCTTGGTTGGTATTAGTGCTGCCTTACCTCAATCAGCAATCAACTAAGCCGCCACCTGCACCTCCGGGTGTCTTAGGTTTGATTGATTACAATGGATCCAAAACAAATCAAGCCGGCGCATGCGCCGACCTTGTCCCGTTTATTTGTTGGGCACAAGCGCCCGACTAGTAATTCAGGTGTGGAGAACCAGCTATTTGATTTTGCTCTCCTTGAACTCCACATGCTTACGGACTACCGGATCGTATTTTTTTACCACCATCTTTTCTGTCTGTGTTCGGGGATTTTTCTTGGTCACGTAGTAGTATCCGGTGTCGGCGCTGCTCACCAGCCGAATCTTAACGGTTGTCGGTTTTGCCATTACAAAACTCCAAAATTCAGGGCGCGCGAGCGCCAAATTCCAAGGCCCGGAACATAAAGCTACTCGCCCCAGTGTCAAGTCTGGATCAGACTTCGTATTTGACCACCGCCCTGCCATTTCGATAACTGAACAGAGGCACACCAAACGGTTCCCAACCTTCACGATGGCGCTTGATCTCACCAAGCACAAATTCGGTCACATCAGCCACATCCATGTTTAGGGCATCGACCAGGGTAAACCATTGTAGATCGTGTAGTTCGTCACTGTCACACGGCTGGCCCGACGTATATCTTACATCAATGGTAAAAAAGCGGGCGTGAAACCGCATAGGACTATCTGGTGGTGTTATGGCCCGCGCCACATAATCCAACGACCCTAAATTAGGACGAATGCCTCCATTGTAAGGTTCGCCAATTATCAGACCGGTCTCTTCAAATGTCTCTCGTACCGCCGCCACCGCTAAAGCGCGAGCCATGCGCGCCGACCATTTGTTCTCCAGCTTACGGGCAACCGGTTCTGCAAGATCGCAAGCCAACTTGGCGTCCCGGTCAGCAATATCGACCCGGCCACCAGGAAAGACGAAGATATTAGGCATGAACCGATGACGGGATGTCCGGCGCCCCATTAGAACCTCTGTTACACCCTCGTGCTGACGGTAGATTACCAGGCTAGCAGCATCACGCGGCCGTGCCGCTTTTTTAGGCCGCGTATAAGGTCTGCCAGCTTTAGTCTTTTTCAAAGCACTCATTCGTATTCTATTCCGCGCTTGCCGTGACGCATAATACGTACGGGCACGCGCTGGGGCCTCTTGATTTTACCCGCCTTGTCCACCATGGCAGGAACCGCTTCCAGCACGATTTTTTGGATGGGTGGTGTCGGCAGTTCGATTGCCTTAGGGATCGGCAACCAGAGCAAATTCAACAATTCACCATCACCCTGTAATTTTCCATACAGTTTGGAACCATCCGCCAAAAAAAAACGGGCATTGAACCGAATGGAACGAATGGGTGGTGTCACCGCCCGATAAACATACTCTAGTCCGTCAAGAAGTGGAGCATAGCCCTCGTCATAAAATGGTGCCCAGATGGAAGACGCTTTTTTGGGCGTCTCGGTCACACGTTTGCCTAGAATGAGGCCGGTTTCCTCGAACGTCTCGCGCACCGCTGTCATGGCCAGCGCGCGGGCGCGGTGCGGCGAGGAGGAGATTGAAAGGTGTTTGGCTACATGCGGTCGTAATTCCGTAGCGGCGTGGGCATAACCGTCGGCGCGATCAACTCGCCCGCCGGGAAAAACCCATTGATCAGGCATGAATTTATGTTTGCCATGTCGTAGCCCCATCAGGACGCACGTCTTGCCACGGACCCGGCGCAGCAGGACCAGCGTGGCGGCGTCGCGCGGACGAACAATGCGCTTCTTTTCGTCTAGTAATTTGGACATATCGCTTGGTTGGAAATGCGGCTGGAGATACGGAAAGCGAGATTTACACTGCCGTCAAACTCGCATACCAGCTGCCCTGCTGTCCAGCCCGCACCGGCCCCGCAGCTAATAACGGCACATTTTCGGATCGATCATAAGCGCCCAAGAATCAATGCCACCCGCCAAATTATGAACATTTGAAAAACCTTGCCCACGCAAGAATTGAGCTACCTGATCACTGCGGCTACCATGATGACAGATCACTACTAGTGGCTGGTTCCTGGGCAGATCAGCGATCCGCGGCGGGACCTCTTGCATCGGAATATGCAACGCTCCGTCTATCGCGCAAAGTGCTAGCTCCTCGTCCTCACGAACGTCGAGAAGTGTCATTTCGACACCCTCATTTCGCGCATTTGATAGGGTATGCACATCGATATCATGGCCCCAATATGCCATAAATTTTTCTCCCCATTTTCACCAGTTTGGGTTAAATAGCTGCATATCCTAATGTTCACAATGGGATCAATCGGGGATTGGAAGGATGTTTATCCAGACTGAAGCGACGCCGAATCCGGCACAAATGAAATTCCTACCTGGCCGACCAGTTATGCCAACCGGGGTGGCGTATTTTCCAAATGAAATAACGGCCGAACGTTCGCCTCTGGCACAACGCCTCTTCGCGATAGAGGGCGTAGTAAGCATATCGCTGGATAAAGACTCCATCACTGTTACAAAGGCGGATACGTGGGATTGGCAGGCTCTAAAAACTTTGGCCCTGGCAGCAATCATGAACCATTACACAGCTGGCGATGAAGTAATTTTGGAGAATGACACCACAGATTTGTCAGAGGCAGCATTGACCGACCCGGACGCAGACGTCGAAGTAATCGCCAATATAAAAGATTTGTTGGACAGCCATGTCACGCCTGCCTTGGCTGATAGCAACGGTACCGCTGTCTATCGTGGTTATAGGGATGGCATGGTGATCCTTGAATTATCAGGCGCGGCGAAAAATTTGCGGCACAATATCGAGGAGATGATGCGACATTATCTGCACGAAATTGACGGCGTGATGGACCTGGATGACATGACGCCCAAACCGGGTTTGAAAACCGAGGAAGGCCGCGCAATCCGTCGTTTACTTGACGAACATGTGAACCCCCAGGTGGCGTCGCACGGCGGCCATATTTCCTTAGTGGATGTGGCGGGCGATACTGCGTACGTGCGTTTAGAGGGCGGTTGCCAGGGTTGCGGCATGGCGGATGTGACCTTGAAACAGGGCGTTGCAAACGAGATACGATCCATTGCTCCATCCATCATCAATGTCCTCGATGTAACGGACCATGCTGGTGGTGCAAATCCCTATTACCAACCAGGCAAGGGCATGTGAGCGACCAAGAGGATGGGCGGCTGCTGCTGCTTGTCCCCACCTCTTCCTACCGAATCGGTGACTTTCTGGCAGCGGCTGGTCGCTTAGGCGTTGACGTTACTGTAGGCTCAAACCATGACGCAGTCCTTGCACACCTGACACCGGCAAATACGATCAAAATCGAACTTGATGATTTAGATAAAGGTGTGCTGGAAATCGGCCGATTTGACGCCTCCAATCCTCTTGCAGCGATTATCGGTGTGGACCAGGAAACAACCTATTTGGCCTCCTTGGCATCTGAATCTTTAGGACTACCGCATAATCCTCCGGCCGCCGTAGAAGCAGCAGAAAACAAATTCAAATTTCGTAACCGTATGGCCAATTCTGGCCTTCCTACGCCATGGTTTACCCTGCTGCCGATTGCCGATGTTATTCAAAGTCAGGTTGCAGATTTGCCCTATCCCGTAGTTTTAAAACCCTTGACCCTGTCGGCTAGCCGAGGCGTGATCCGAGCCAATAACCCGGAAGAATTTGTTGCCGCTGCAAACCGCATCCGGGAAATTCTCTTAAAGACGGAGTGTCAGGGCCAAGCGTTCGACAATATATTAGTCGAAGACTACATACCGGGCGAAGAGGTCGCTGTTGAAGGACTGTTGGATGACGGAAAGCTAACGGTGCTGGCCTTATTCGACAAACCTGACCCACTTGTCGGCCCCTATTTCGAGGAAACCATCTACGTCACCCCTTCACGCTTACCTATCCACACCCAATCAGCAATCACCGCAACAGTTGGTCTTGCCGTTGAAAGGCTTGGATTGCAAGAAGGAGCTATTCATGCCGAGGTCAGAATTAACAAGGACGGCGTTTGGCCTATCGAAATTGCACCGCGGTCCATCGGTGGCCAATGTGCCCGAAGCCTGGAATTTGGCGCCGCGGGCCGCTTGGAGGACATTCTCATACGGCACGCAATGAAACTCCCGCAACATTTCGAAACCGGAGTAAATCTAGCATCGGGCGTCATGATGATACCAATCCCCGCTGCTGGGGTGCTACGAGATGTACAAGGTATTGATGACGCACGTTCTATGGCGGGAATTCAAGATGTCACAATTACAATTCCGACAGGCGATACGCTGACGCCTGTACCGGACGGCAATCGCTATTTGGGATTTATTTTTTCCCGGGGCGAAACGCCAATCGAAGTTGAAGCGGCCCTTCGAACTGCGCACAATGTATTAGACTTTACGATTGAACCAGAAGATTAACTGAGGCTGCCCCGGTGGTTTTTGTGGCATGCCAATGTGAACATTTTAGCGACGATTTCGCCGCAGCGCTTGTAATCACGTGTATCATCTAGAAGTTCGCCGGCGCCCTTTTCGTTTTGAATGTTTACGCGAGATAGCGCTTTTCGAATTCTCCTTGCGAAAATTACTCAGTTTTGGCCGACCGGGGGCAACTTCCGCATTTTCCGCCATTAATTTTGGCAGTTCTAAAATCAATCCCCCAGTCAAAGTATTAACCTCGGCCAGGCGCACCCGTATTGTATCGCCAAGGCGATACCGGGTGCCCGAACGTTCTCCAACCAAAGAGTTTTGACCCTCATTATGCACATAGTAGTCGTCATACAAGTAACGCATGGGTAGCAGGCCGTCGGCACCGCTCTCTATCAAGGTTAGGAATAAGCCCGCGCGGGTTACACCGTTGATCCGCGCCTCAAACTCGTCGCCTGTACGTTCCGCCATGAAAGCCGCCATATATCTATCATTCGCGTCCCGTTCGGCCACCATGGCCCGCCGCTCGGTATTGGAAATATGTTCCGAGATCTGCGAAAGCCGTTCGGCTTCGTCGTCGCGTAAGCCGTCATTGCCAAATCCGCCGCCCCGGATCAACGCACGGTGTACCAACAAATCCGAGTAGCGTCGTATAGGCGAGGTGAAATGGGCGTATCGTGGCCGTGCTAGACCGAAATGACCAATATTGTTGGGGTCGTAACGGGCCTGAGATTGCGCTCTCAGGATCGACTGATTAACAGCATTCCAATATTCCGTGCCCTTTGCCTTGGTCAAAATGCGGTTAAACAATTCCGGCCGCAAACGTTCACCCAAGGTAAGGGACAGATTTAAGCTGGATAGAAACTCCTTCAAACCGGACAATTTTTCCCTATCTGGCAGGTCATGCACTCGGTAAACGCATGGCATATTCTGTTCTTCAAGGGTCTCCGCCGCGGCTACGTTGGCCTCGATCATGAACTCTTCAATAACGCGATGTGCGTCAAGACGCTGCCGCGGCTGCACATCGGCAATATGTCCATTATCAGAGAGGGTAATTTTCATCTCAGGCAGATCCAGATCCAATGGCGCCCGAGCCGTGCGCGCACGCATCAAGGCATCCCAGGCACCATAAAGAGGCTGGATCACATGGTTGATTAGCGGCCCAGTCTGTTGGTTTGGTTCTCCATCGTAGGCTGCCTGCAGGTCTTCATAAACGATACGGGCAGCAGAGCGGATCATGGCCCGATGAAAAACGTGGTCGAGACGACGTCCATTCTTGTCCAAGTGCATAGTGACTGCCAACACGGGGCGGTCCTCGTCGGGTTGCAGGGAGCATAAATTATTGGAGAGGGCTTCGGGCAACATAGGCACCACACGGTCAGGGAAATAAACCGAATTACCCCGCTTCCGAGCTTCGCGATCCAGAGCGCTGTTGTGAGTAACGTAATGGGCCACATCCGCGATGGCTACTATAACCTGCCAGCCGCCCATGTTTTTGGGATCATCATCCGGCATGGCAAAGATGGCATCGTCGAAGTCACGGGCGTCAGCGCCATCCACAGTGACTAGAGGTAGATGGCGTAAATCCACCCGGTCACCTACTGGTACCGGTTTCGCAGCCTTGGCTTCGGAGATAGCCTCGTCCGAAAAGACATCGGGAATATCGTTGCTGTGAATGACAATAAGCGAGATGGCGCGGCGATCTTCGATGCCACCGATCACCTCGGTGATCCGAGCCTCGCGCAAACCATGCCGCCGTCCGATCAGAATATCTGCGATTACCAAATCGCCCGATTTTGCGCCGCAATTTTGTCCCTTTTCCACCGAATATTCGGATTTTTGGCGCTTGTCCGTAGGTCGTATTCGAGCACCCTGCCCCGGCGCCTCAACATATAAGCCTATCACCCGCTCGGGACCCTTAGG
>CAZDQC010000011.1:30472-49432 GCA_964507245.1 uncultured Rhodospirillaceae bacterium | reverse complement strand
TTCGAAATCAATCTGCAGAGTATCCAGCGGTTGGGTGGTATTGGGTGATGTGCAATTCCTACCGGGCTATACCCTACTGTTGCCGGATCCTGTTGTCGCCAGCCCCAATCATATGAATGAAGCAACGCGCAAGACCTTCTTCCATGAAATGTCCGTAGTGGGCGACGCGCTGTTATCGGTGACAGAGGCGGTGCGCATTAACTACGAGATCCTGGGCAACTTAGAACCGGCACTGCATGCCCATATTTTTCCGCGATACATGACGGAGCCAGAAGAGCTGCGCCTCAAACCAGTCTGGTTCTATGACTGGGACGCCGCACCGTCCTTCAACCTGGATAGGGACCGCAGTATCATGGATGCCATTCACGACTATCTTCAAAAACGTGGTTTGACGGCGTAGTCCAATGGCCTGTTGTTAATGAATATCCGCTGAACTCGCCATAGCCCGGCCAAGCATTTCGACATCGAAGTTAGGTTGGCGGCAGGCTTCCAGGATTATTGCTTCTCGGCGCACTAATAATTCGCAAGCGTCGGGGATGTCTCTGGCAACATCGTGGGGAACGACCACCGCGCCGTGACGGTCGGCATGTATTAAATCACCGGATTTGACCAGCATTCCGGCGACATTGACCGTCTTACCAAAATCTTCCAGGTGCACGTGAGCATGAGAAGGACCGATACGGTCAGCGATAAACTGGAAACCAGGTGCCACAGCATCAATATCCCGGACCGAACCGTCGGTGACAGCGCCAAGGCAGTTTAGAGAGCTATGGATGGTGGACTGAACCTCACCCCAAAACGCGCCATATCCCCGACGCGGACCGTCCATGTCCTGAATGACGGCAACCGTGGGTCCGGGAGCCTTGGCGACATAACGGTAGTAGTCAAGTCGCTGGTCCCGCAAATCTGAACCCGGTCTCGTGCTGGGTTCATGGGAGCGGATCTGGGCGGTGCGGGCATAGCCGACGATTGGGTCTAGGCCGGGAAAAGCGCAGACTAGGGGCTCCACCGTAAAACCAATAGCCCGACGTTCCGGCGAGGTGATTTCTAGAGCGTTGCAAATAGTGGGTGTATCCCAGGCACGCAAGGCCGCTAGTTCTTCTTCATTCAGGGAACCATCCTTCATGGCGTTGTCCTCATACTCCTAAGTATTGTTGTTGAATTGCCGGATTGGCGCGCAATTCGTCAGAATTGCCATTCCATACCAAATGGCCTTTTTCTACGATAAAATGATGGTCACAAATCTCCGTCAAGCTCTCAACATCCTTGTCAATAATCAGAATGGCTTGTCCTGCCGACTTGAGCGCCGACAGGCAGGACCAGATTTCGTCCCGGATTAGGGGAGCCAATCCTTCTGTCGCCTCGTCCAGTAGCAGCAAGGTCGGGTTGGTCGTAAGGGCACGACCCACAGCCAGCATCTGTTGCTCACCGCCCGACAGCTGGTTGCCCATGCTGCCCTGGCGATCCTCCAATCGCGGGAAGAGCTCATAGACCCGGTCCAAGGTCCAGGGCTTGCTTGTCCCCTGGCCGGTTCGAGCGGTCGCCACCAGGTTTTCCCGAACAGTAAGATTAGGGAAGATCTGTCGGCCCTCGGGTACCAGCCCCAAACCCAATTGAGCAACCTTGTACGGCGCGAGGCCAATCAAATCCTGCCCTTGAAACGACAGACTACCGCCCCTGGGTCGTATCAAACCCATGATTGAGCGAATAGTAGTGGACTTGCCCATGCCATTGCGGCCCATTAGGCTGACAACCTGCCCCGCCTCAACCGACAGGCTCATGCCGAACAAGGCCTGGCTTTGACCATAAAAAGCGTCAAGACCCCCCATTTCAAGCATGCTCGGTCCCCAAGTAGGCGGCCCGTACTTCGTCGCTTGCACGAATAGCTTCTGGCGTATCGGTCGCGATAGCCCGGCCATAGACCAATACGGTAATTCGGTCAGCCAGCGCGAAGACAGCGTCCATGTCATGCTCGATCAGGACAATGGTATGCTGGCCTTTCAGATCGTGCAGCAACTGTACCATATGTGCGGATTCTTCTCGGCCCATGCCAGCCATTGGCTCGTCCAGCAACAGCAAGCTGGGGGCCGTGGCCATGGCCATGGCGATTTCCAATTGCCGCTGCTCGCCATGGCTCAAATTGGCCGCCGGCTCTTCTGCGCGCTGCGAAAGACCGATTTCAGTCAGGATTTCTAAGGCAGGTTGGCGCAGCTCGGCATCCTGTCTTGCCGGCCGCCAGAAGCGGAAGGAATGGCCGGCATGGGCCTGTACTGCTAAAGCGACATTATCCTGGGTCGTTAAGTCTGGAAAGATCGAGGTTATCTGAAACGATCGTGCCAATCCGAGGGCCGACCGCGCCGGGGTAGAAAGTGCTGTGATGTCCCGCCCTTTGAACCGTACTCGTCCCGCGTCGGGGCGCACCTCTCCAGACAACTGCGCAATTAGGGTCGTCTTGCCAGCGCCGTTGGGTCCGATGATGGCATGGATCTCGCCCTCTAAAATTTCCAGATGCAGACTGTCCGTAGCTATCAGACTGCCGAAACTTTTGCACAAACCTTGAATTTGCAGCACTGGTTCAGCCATTACGCTTCCCTCTGGAGGCAAACAACGCGTGAATGCCACCTCGACCGAACAGAACGATAGCGATCAGAATAGGACCCATGATGATGGCCCAATGTTCGCCGCCATTGGTCACCGCCATCTCCATCCACTCGGGCAAATACTCTTCCAGAAGCAAAAATGCCGTCGCTCCGAGTACCGGGCCAATCAATGTGCCCATGCCGCCCATGATCACCATGATCATGATTTCACCCGAATGGGTCCAGTGCATAACGTCAGGCGAGACAAATTCATTCAGATTGGCAAACAACACGCCCGCCAGTCCGCAAATAGTAGAGGCTATGGTGAAGGCGGCCAACTTGTACCGAAAGGTGGGGAAACCAACCGCATGCATGCGTTTCTCATTGCTGCGACTGGCCCGGATCACCATGCCAAAACGGCTAAGCACCAGACGGTGCAAGCCAAACAACACCAAGACCAGGATAGTGAAGATCAGATAATAAAATTGTACTGTATCATACATGTCGATCAGGCCGCTGAATTCGCTGCGCATTGAAGACATACCGTCGTCGCCGCCAAATTCCTCCAGACTGATTGCCAGGAAATACAGCATTTGGGCAAAGGCCAGGGTAATCATGATGAAATAGACGCCCGAAGTGCGGAGGCTCAAGGCCCCAAATACTAGACCGATTAGGGCGGCCGCGCCCAAGGCCAAAGGTATCTGTAAAAAGCCGTTATCAATGCCGTAATAACTCAAGACACCCACCACGTAGGCCCCGACACCCATATAAGCGGCATGTCCAAAACTGACCATGCCGCCATGACCCAGAATTAAGTCTAGACTAACCGCAGCAATGGCGAAAATCATAATGCGGGCGATCAGGTCCATATAGAAGGGCTGGTCGAAAATGATGGTCAGCGGCGGCACAATGGCGAATAGCGCCAGAGTCACAAGGGATAGCCAGATTTGCCGTTTATCCATGTTTCATCCGGTCCTGGCAGGAAACAGGCCTTGAGGACGAGCCACCAAGACTGCCGCCATTAGGATATAGATCAGCATAGATGCAAGGGCCGGGCCTGCAGTGTCTGCCGCAGCGTCCGAGACAAACATCCGCAGCAGAAGGGGTAGGGCAACCCGGCCTACGGTATCCACAACCCCGACCAAGATGGCGGCAATGAAGGCGCCGCGGATAGAACCAATTCCGCCGATGATAATCACTACAAACGCAAGGATTAAAAGTGGCTCGCCGATGCCGGGCTCCACGGACGTCAACGGACCTAAAAGCATGCCCGCGAGGCCGGCGAAAACCGCGCCCAGGGCAAAAACAAAAGTGAATAGTGACTTGATATTGATGCCCAATGCACCGACCATTTCGTTGTTTGATGCACCCGCACGGATCAACATGCCCAGCCGAGTATGTGCCACAATAGAATAGATGATCCCGGCCACGATCAGACCGACTGCGATAATAATCAGACGAAAAACTGGATAGGGTGCGCCAGGAAAAATCTCCACATGCCCGGTCAGATATTCCGGCAAGCCGGAATAAATGGAAATTGGCCCCCAAACGATGCGCACGACTTCATTGAAAAACAATATCAGGCCAAAAGTCGCCAGCACCTGGTCGAGATGATTGCGCCGGTACAATGTGCGCAAAGCGATGATCTCCACCAAGGCACCGATTACGAATGTAGCGGGGATAGCCAGGATAATACCCAGCAGGAACGATCCGGTCCATCCGACAAACGTCGTCGCCAGGTAGGCCCCGATCATCACTAGGCTGCCGTGTGCCAGGTTGACCATGTCCATGATACCAAACACTAGCGTCAAGCCGGCAGCGATCAGGAACAGCATGATGCCGAACTGTAATCCGTTAAAGAATTGCTCCAGCAGCAGCAGCGGATCCATGCCTTAACCCTTCGTCATCAGGTGCGCTTGCCGATGTGAAAGGGGGCGTCCAAGGACGCCCCCAAATTCAACCGTCGCGACAATCAGACTACCACTTCATGGGGCAGTCCTTAGCGTAGGCATCGCCATGGGCGGACAACACCACGCCAAGTGTCTTTGTCACGTAATTCCCATTATCATTCACCGCTTCCCGCAAATAGATGTTTTGAATGGGGAAATGGTTGTTGTTAAACTTGAAAGTGCCCCTGGTGTTGGGGAAATCACCCGCCCGCATGGCGGTGCGCAATTTGTCTCTATCGCCCACTCCACCAGCCTTGCGGATTGCGTTATCAAGGAACATTACCGTGTCATAGGCCTGCGCGGCATAGAAAGCAGGCGTCTTGCCATACTTCTTGCGATAAGATTCAACGAAACGGCGGTTAACGGAATTACCCAAATCCGGGCTCCAATGCTGCACGCCAAATGTACCCACGGCAGCGTCCTTCAGGGCCGGAAGAGTCAGCGCGTCGACGGAATACACCGAATAGAGCGGGATCTTCTTTGACAAGCCGGCCTGAGCATATTGCTTGATGAAGTTGATACCCATACCGCCCGGCAAGAAGATGAAGGCAGCCGACGGATTAGCCGCACGCAGCGCCGATATTTCCGCCTGGTAATCCTTCTGGCCCAGCTTGGTATAGACCTCGCCGACAATTTTGCCCTTGTACATGCGCTTAAAGCCTTTGATCATGTCCTTGCCAGCCTGATAGTTCGGCGACATGGCATAAACATTGTTGATCTTCTTGTCGGTCATGTACTTGCCCATGCCTTCCGGCATGACATCGTTTTGGAACGAAACGTTGAAGAAATCCTTAGAGCAACGCTTGCCCGCAACGGCGCCGGCGCCAGCATTCGAACTGATCAAGAACGTGTTGGACCGGGTCACGGGACCGTGGATCGCGACCAGCAGGTTAGACCAAATAATCCCGGTGACGAAATGCACCCGATCCTTCTTGATCATTTTATTCACGAGTTGCTTGGCCACGTCCGGCTTGCGTTTGTCATCGGCATAAATGA
Source organism: uncultured Rhodospirillaceae bacterium (assembly GCA_964507245.1). GTDB lineage: Bacteria > Pseudomonadota > Alphaproteobacteria. The sequence goes on along the minus strand of CAZDQC010000011.1, from coordinate 43,908 downwards.
CCTCGGTCTCCATACCACCCAGGCGTCCCCCGACATGCTCCATGCCCAATTCAAAGGCATTTTTCATGGGCTTCCCGATAATACCGCCTCCACCCGTAAGCGTCACAATGAACCCCACCTTGACCTTTTCTGCGGCTACCGGTGATGCAGCCAGGGCCAGACACGCTGCAAGAGCGAAAATTCGTTTTGACATACCCCAATCCTCCCAAGACAATAGGTGTTAAGCGTCATTACTGTTGCCGGCCCGGTCTGTCGCCGGCCATGGCATTTGCGGAGTTTACCGAAAAGCAGCACGGGCCGAAAGCGCCGATAACAACCAGATCGATGTTTCCCTTAAACTCGGCCAAGAACCTCAAACGGACAAAGCGGCTGTCCCATCACAATCCTGTCGCTGAGCCGAACCACCCCGCCAACCTGAACAATGGCCTTGATGCCTGCCTTTCGGCTTAGATAGCTATCCTGGCTACGGTCCAAAATAGCCTTCAGAAGACCGGATTGGTAGAGATCCAACTGTTTCTAGCGATTGCGCAATCCTGTGACTTCAACGATAGCAAATTCACCCAAGCTTAGCCGGGCACTGGGAGGCATAGCCACCAGATCGACCCCACGGGTCTTGATGTTCTCGGTCAGAGCGCCAAGTCCCACATTAAATCAATTGGCATTTAAATTCTCATGCAATTCCGCCTACATCAAATCCACTTGCCGCAGGTTTTGCCAGTTCGGGCCCACCACGTCATAAGGGAGATGTTGGAGGGTCTTGCCCGCATAGGAGCTGCCCATCACGCCAGTCCCGCCACCAATTCTATCTGCTAATGGCGAACCCTGCTTAAAAGATGGACGCATGCCCGGCGAAAGGTGGCGATCAAGCCCGTGCCTCGATATATTCAATGGTGACGCCGTCGGGATCACGCAAGTAGACCACCTTGCGTCCAGCATTGGGGCCCTTGTCAATCACGGTCACCTCGCCGATTGGCAGAACCTGATATGGGGCCGAGGCAGCAACAGCAGCATCGACGTCGTCGACATCATAGGCCACATGTGCAAAGCCGCTATCGCAGGGCCGACTGTCCACCTGGCTCCTTTCGGAGGGGCCGTGATATTGGATCAATTCCAGGCGGTGGCCAGGGCCCTGGATATAAGCCACCTCAATGTCGGCGCCGGGTACGCCGGTGATTGAGGAGATCAATTTGGGGTCACGTTGGGCGCGATTGACCATCTCAAAACCCAAAACCTCGGAAAAAAAGGCAATGCTGCGGTCCAGGTCGGATACTGTGAAGGATGTATGATTAGTGGCAAGCACGCGAAAACCGTTCATGGTTAATCTCCTTAATTGGCATAATGCATAGGTGCCATGCGTGATGATCACTTGTCCAGCGACGGCTCGAAGACTAGTTTGCCGCCGCCATGTACACCCTGCGCACCGCCTATGATGCCACGTTGGGGCGGTTGCCGTCCCATGTCCGTGCCGTCTTGCTAATCTTGTTTTCGACAATCTGTTTTACCTCAATGCATACGGTGATCAGGTACGCTTCCACAGAAGGCAATATCCATCCCTTCGAGGTGGCATTTTTCAGGAATTTTTTTGGCTTGATGGCAGTGTTGCCATTTGCCCTGATGAACGGCGCAGCAGCACTACGCACAAAACGGCTAAAACTGCATGCGGTACGCGGCATCATGCAAGTTTTCGCCATGCTAATGTTTTTCTATGCCCTGTCCATTACGCCACTGGCGAAGATATCAGCCGTCAGTTTTACCGCTCCTCTATTCGCGACCTTGGGGGCTATCATTTTCCTGGGCGAACGTATCCGCTTTCGGCGGATCATCGCCCTGTCTTTAGGGTTTGCCGGCGCTATGATCATCGTCCGACCTGGCGTGATCGCAATCGACCTGGGCGCGATTTTGGTTATGACCTCGTCAGCGATTTGGGCCTGCGCTATTTTGATTATCAAATCTTTGGCGCGCACGGAATCCAGCCTAACTATCACCACCTATCAGAACATTTTTTTGATCCCGTTTACCCTGATCGCCGCGTGGTTCGTTTGGACTTGGCCGAGTTGGGAGTTGCTCAGCCTATTTGCTGTCATGGGCATATTCGGCAGTTTGGCTCATGTTGCCTTCGCCGAAGCCTTGAAAATAGCGGATGCGACGGCGATCCTTCCCTATGATTTCGTCAGGCTGATCTGGGCCAGCGCCATCGGGTTCATGATCTTCGACGAAATACCGGAGATCTGGACTTGGGTCGGCGGCACTATAATCTTCGCCTCGACCACCTACATTGCCTTCCGGGAAGCCCACCTGCAGCAGAAACGCGGGTTCACATAACAATTAACGGTTCCATCCAGATATCTCCCTGCGTGATCAAGGCCATCCCGATTATTCTACCCAAAATTGCCTTGGTTGGATCAGATCAGGCAACCCTTAGATTAAGAGATCTTAATTTCAAGAGCCGCAACAACGTTACCGACAGGCACCTTCGCAGCAAGCCATCACGCATGTCTGGACCGACGAAAGGACGTGAGGCGACGTTTCCGCATTGTATCTTTCGAGAGATCCCTGCATTCGGCGAGGCGATAATTGAACTGCCGCAAAGAGCCGAACTGGAGCAATCCGTTCCAAACGTCACCCGACGGTGTTGATGCGTGCCATGCTGGCTACCTTGCCAACCTTATTATCAATACGCATGTTAGTAAGTTGTACGTTGACTGTCTTGTGCCGCAGGGTGAGGGTCTCATCCCAGAACATTGGCCGCTTGAACCAGATCTCGATATCCAGTGTACCAGACGCGCAACGGTGAGCCACAGCCTCCAGGTAGTAGTGGACGGCGATCAAGCCGGCGGCGATAGGGGCACGAAAACCGAACTGGCGGGCGATCTCGGGGTCGGAATGAATTTTGTTCCGACCGTCGTTGCTGTAACGTGCAACCTCTTCCGGCACCAAGGTGCGCCGCCAAATTTTCTCGAAACCGAGCTGAATTTCCTCCGGTGGTTTAACGAAGTCCGTTGCGCCGCTATTTGCCGTTCTAGTCTTTTCCGGGCGAAGTCCGGCTCGATCCACTGTGACCAGTTTGCGTTCAGTTTCATCAGAGATGTCGAATGCCCAACGCACGACTTCGCCCTTCGCAACTTTCTCGATGGCCGTGATTTCCCCGCGCAGGTTGAGCTTGGTATCCAAATAGACGGGCGCGTGCTGGATGAAGCGCTGATATATATGCACTTGGCCCTGCAGGGGTACGCCTGGTTCTGCCAAAGCGTCTAGAATTGGCAGGCCCAAGAAGGTCAAATCAAGGCAGTCGCCGTGGACATCCGGATCAACACCGCTGGCCGTCAGCTTGGCTAATTGCTGTCCGCGATCGATGGCAATGGGACGAGGCTCATAAATGTGCCCGACGGATAGGGGGTAGGGATCAAGCATGGAGCCATGGTCCACCAGTTGCGTCCGGAAAACAATCGAGCTACGCGAGTGTTTTGCATGTCCTGGCTAAACGGATGTTATGCAATCGCCCGGTTGACCAAAATTATTCTCCACCAATGGATCCAGATCCATGAATTTTTAGGTGATGGTTTTTTACGGCTAAGAAAATTACCAATTTTCCAAACCGTCTTAGTCTTCCCGATACGCGCTGGTCCTCGGATCACCAAAAAAATGATCCTTTTGGTCATTTCATTGTCCGCAAAATTACGTCGATCATTATACTGGCGCAATTGGCTGATTTCGCAGCTGTCGTCGAAGGGGACATTGTGAGCAGTGGGGAAAATTGCCAGTTACTGGTAAACGGTCAGATATTCACGGGCGAGAAGATATTGTCTGGACGCGAAGTGTTGCTTGCGAATGGACGTATCCAAACGGTGCACCTTTCAAGTAGGGCTGTTGATCACGTGACGGTCGTTGACCTTAATGGTGGTTTATTGGCACCCGGCTTCATTGATTGCCAGGTCAATGGTGGCGGTGGGGTCATGTTCAATGACCGGCCGGCACCAGATATCATCGCCGCAATGATAAAGGCCCACCGCTCCTTCGGCACTACGGGCATGCTGCCGACATTGATCAGCGATGAGTGGGGCACCATGCAGGCGGCCGCGGATGCTGTGAGATCAGCGTACAGGCTCGGTCTGCCAGGATTGTTGGGTCTGCATTTCGAAGGCCCTTACCTGAACCCTGAAAAACACGGCGCTCACTCAAAAAACCAAATCCGGGGGCTGGACAGTGGTCTACTTGAATTACTGGGGGCCGACGATCTCGGACAGGTCGTGATGACACTGGCACCTGAAATGGTCCCGGCAGGATTAATTCGGGACCTTACGAACGCCGGGGTGAAGGTTTGCGCCGGACATTGTGCACCAGATGCTCATCAAATCGCCGATGCTCTGAAGGAAGGACTGGTCGGCTTCACCCACCTATTCAATGCCATGCCGCCCATGTCCAGCCGGACGCCCGGCATCGTCGGCGCGGCTTTGGACGATGAAAATACTTGGTGCGGCATTATCGCTGATGGGCATCATGTGGACCCGGTCACGTTGTCCGTGGCGGTTGCCGCCAAAATTACCGGCCGTATGATGTTGGTGACAGACGCCACAGCCCCTGTCGGCACGAATTCCGAAATCTTTCAAATGTCCGGACAAAGCGTCACAGTGAAGAATGGACGTTGCATCTTGCACGACGGGACCCTGGCCGGGTCGTGTCTGGACATGGCCAGCGCCGTGCGCAATACGCACAATCTTGTGGGTCTGCCCTTGGAAGAAGCTTTGCGCATGGCATCACTTTATCCGGCAGCATTTTTGGGAATGGAAGATCAGCGCGGCCGCATCGTAGAGGGTTATTGCGCCGATCTCGTGTTGTTGGACGATGACTTAAAGGTTCTTTGCACCTGGATTGACGGCGCGATGCAGGAAAATTAAGACTTATTCATTGACCTTCTTATTTTGGTAGGTCGGCTCCTCAAAATTTGTGGGCTTGATGTAGATGTCTTTTACATGCTGAAAATCATAGGCATGGCGACGCAACTTATCGGCACGTTCATCCGCCCAGTCGTCGTTGGCGCTTAGGGTGCGTACAAGCAGGAAATGTACTGAAAAAATAAGATACCAGATCAGCAGGGGCCAGAATAATGGCATCCAGGGGGCGACAGTGTAACGGGCCCCTATCATCAAGGCTGCCACGCACAAAAACAGCAGGCCATGACGCCACAGCAAGCCTATCAGCCGTTGCCGGCGAAAATAGCGGGTGACGCCGCTAGCGATTTTCATCTTGGTTAAAACTTCTCCACCCAGGGTCGTACCTCCACCGAATGGGACCAAGCACTGCGATGCTGCAAGTGTGTTTGGTAATAGGTTTCCGCAATTGCATTGGGCCGCAGAAGCGCTTCGCCCCCTTCATCGATGCCAATGCCACCATCGACGTTGAAATGAGCGACATGCACCCCTTGCGGTTGTAGCTCTCGCGCCATGGATTCCGCCAAACCGCGCAAACCGAACTTACCCACAGCAAAGGTTGCAGAATGAGCGAACCCCTTCATCGAAGCCGTTGCGCCAGTGAAAAAAATGCTGCCAGCACCGCCTTGACTACATCGGGGGCCAAGGAGCCTGGCCGCCTCGCGCCCAACCAGAAATCCACCCAGGCAGGAGCTCTCCCAGCTATCGGTAAATTCGTCCAGAGTGATGTCGGCCACAGGTTTACGCACCCGGCCAGAGGCGTTGTAGATGCTAACATCCATGACACCAAGATCGGCTTCGGCTGCCTTGAATAGGGCCATGACATCGGTCTCAGAGGTGGTATTGCAGGCATAGGCCTTGGCCGTACCGCCAGCGCCCTCAATCTCAGTGACTAGTTCTGCCAGTTTCTCGCAATTGCGGGCTGCCATGGCAACACCGTGACCCCCCTTAGCGAAGCGCCGTGCCAAAGCAGCGCCCAGGCCAGGTCCCACGCCAACGATGATGCATGTGCCAGGGCTATTTTCTGTCATGGATGGCTCCTCAGTCCTTTGAATAGGCCTATGTAGATAACAATGTGATCTATCGCTAACTGCATCGCAAAACCAAAGATGAAAGTCAATTTCTTCCGCAGCTAGCTTGGTTCACCAATTACCATGCGGCATTCAACAAATCTAAGGCATCCTCTATTTGCTCCTGAGCAGAGCGGACGCCGGAATTAGCATTGAAATTTTTGACGGTATCCTTTGCGATATTTGACAAATCGTCCTTTGGCACATCAAGTTGCCGCAAACGGGTCGGCATACCTATCAGGCCATAAATTTCTTCTAACCAATCGGCCACGGCGAGGGCCATTTGTCGGCCATCCAAGCCATCGTATGAAATACCGATGGCTTGGCAGACCTGTCTGGCCGGGGACCATTCGACATCCTGGGCCAGGCGGATTGTATGGGCCTGGACGACAGAAGTGGACTCTCCTTGTCCGATGGCGGGATAACGAATGTGCAAGGCTGTAGAGACGGCGTAGTCTCCCATGAAGGTGCCGACCCGAAAGCCTCGCCGACCATCGTCTTCGGCGCGATTTTGTAGAAATGCTGCCAGAGCCATATCCATACGGAGAGCCCCATCAGCCTGGCTGTCTTTCATTTTCAAATAGGCGTTATGGGCCAGGCCGAAAGCATGCCGTTGATTACCTGCCACTAAGGGGTTCATGTCCGTTTGGGACATCCCTCCCACGAGACCGGCGAAAACTGTGGTTGATGTTGAACGCCAGACTTCCCATGGCGCCGTGAGCAAGGCATCTTTATCTAAAAGAATTGCCTGGGGTCGCGTCTTCGGATCGAAATATTCCATACGCTGATCCAGGGCCGGGTTCTTCAGGCCAGTCCCCGCCCTGTTCATGGCAGAGGTCGGCGTCGTAGGAATATTGATGATGGATAGTTTTGGCTCCATCAACCTAGGACTATAGGCTGGTTCACCCTCAGGATATTGGGTCATGATTTCGAATGGATCACCAGGTTCCGCCAGAAAGATCGCAACCGCGCGAACAGACACGATGACGCTGCCGCCACCGACAGCAACTAGCAGATCGGCATCAGCTTCGCGGGCAGCGGCGGTGGCGGCCTGCACCGATCCGTACGTCGAGTCATTTTCGATGCCATCAAACACTCCAGCATAATGCGATCCTAAAGCCGCCTTAATGCGCTCAACGAGATCGGTTTGCCTATTAATTGATGGAGAGCAAATCACAAAGGCGCGCGAGGCACCCGTGCCCCTTACAGCAGCGGGCAAATTATTTTCAATCGCCCGCTCACCGCAGAACAGCCGCCACGGATAGCCCGTGGCCCGGAAAGACCGACCTCCCATTGTCAGACGTATTCCTTCAACGTACGTCGGGCGATGACCATCCGGTGCACTTCCGATGGGCCCTCGTACACCCGTGTCAGGCGCAGACGTTGGGACATGATGGTAAAGGGCATTTCTCGAGCCATTCCCAGGGCACCGAAGCTTTGCATGGCCTGATCTACAATCTCCGTTGCCATTTCGGTCGCGAACACCTTGACCATAGAGGCAACGGTACGAACATCTTCACCTCGGTCCTGTTTTTGTCCGGCATCCATGACCATTAGGCGAGCGGCATGAATTTTTATCGCCGCATCGGCGATCCACCATTGTATGGCCTGGCGGTCGCTGAGTTTCTGTCCGAACGTCTCTCGCTGTTGAGTATGTTCGCACATCATTTGCAATGCTCGGCTGGCAATCCCAACGCACATGGCCCCCATTTCAAGGCGCCGCACAGTCAAACGCTTTTGCATGGGCGCGAAACCCTGGCCAACCTCGCCTAGCACCTGGCTATCTTTTAGGTGTAGATCTTCAATCGCCAACTCGTAGGTGCGTGCGCCTCCCAGCATGGGAATTTCCCGCTCAATATTAAAGCCAGCCGTCCCTTTATCGACGATAAAAGCGGTGATACCCCCACGCGCGCCCTTGTCCGGGTCGGTCACCGCCATGAGGATAACAAAATCCGACGACGGCACATTAGACACCCAAATCTTTCGGCCATTGATGACCCATTCACCCCCCTCCCGCATGGCACGGGTTCTCATTTGTGCTGGATCGCCACCAGCGCCTGGTTCCGATATGGCAATGCAGGATTTCATCTCTCCCTGGGCATAGGGCCGCATATATTTCTCCTTCTGCTCCGGCGTGGCGACATCCATGAGCATATGTAAGTTTGGCGAATCAGGTGGAAATATGAATGGCGTCACCGTGCGCCGGAGACGTTCCTGGATAGCCAGCATCACAGTGGTGGGCAATTCGGCGCCACCGAGCGGTTCCGGCGCATCCAGAGCCCAAAGGCCTAACTTCTTACATTTCTCCAACAGGGTCGCCTCCTCTTCTTTGATCAGCGACACGGGCTCGCCGGAGGCCTCTCGTTCCATGACAACCCGCTCCAAGGGCATGAGTTCGTTATCGACGAATTTCTCCACTAAATCGATGATCATGCGATGTTCTTCGGCAACGTCGATTGTCATGGTGGTTCGGTCCCTTCGAACAACTGTGTTGCGTGATTTTGCCAACCTAGGTCGGAAAGGAACCAGGGACAAGTTTAGGGCCGGACTTCTCCTTAACGGATGAGGCTCCGCCCTTTGGGAGGCTGGCCATTGTAGCCAATTCGTTGTTAAATAACTCAATCGCCGTCGGGCACAAGGCTACCGACGATTTGCAGAACCATCTGCAACCGCTCAATTATACCGGCAGCCAAGCGGGGGTCATCCATGGCCATGGGGCGTGGCGGGTCGATCTCCAGCCAAGATCTCGGTGTCTCGATCGCGGCGAAGAACTGACCGCCGCCAAAGGCAAATCGCATGATTTCGCCCGGCGGGAGCGACTCTCTAACGTTCATGACCGCCGTTACCAACCGGTCGGATAGTTGTTTGCGCGCACTATCTTGATCTTCTGTGTAAATTGCGAAGGACCGCGCGAATTGGCCGTTTTTCAGGCCCAGTTCGTCGCCAGCAATTCGGCCTGAATTAGAACTAAAAAGCATTGCGCCGGCTTTATCCATGGGACGTTGGTCCTCGTCGTTATCAGGTTTATCGTCGCTTGCCAGGTTTGGATGCATCCCCCGATGACCAAGTGGACCGCGCTCCTCGTAACAGATCGTACGAACGGTGCTGACAGTAGGAATTTCCACTACCAGCAATAGAAAATTCCGGCTCATGCGCGCTGTATTCTGTCCCAGCTTACGGGGCGGAATTGTGGTGAGCTCCCCAAAGACGAAGCGCAGGCCGTCACGAGAACCTTGAAACGACGCGCCAACTTTCAATTCCCGATAAGCCGGCAGCAGAAACAACTCAGACGCATGATGGGACGAGTCGAATACGGTCATTGTGCGGTTGCCAGGATCTTCACCTCCTCCGAAATGATATTGCAGACCGACAAATTCCCCCAAAATCCGTAAAATTTCTTCTGTCCGAACTGGTGCCGGCAGCCAACGCAATTTAGCGGCTCCCACGCTGCACAGTAATAGGGCCAAGGCGGATAAGAGAAACAGCCATTCCGGCGGGCGTAACGCCAGGTTCGAGATGATCAGGGTCAATCCTGTCCCTACCGCGACCGGCACACCAACCGCGGTTAACTTCCAATAATCCGACTCCGCCTTGCGACGGGCCGCCTCAGCCTCCGCCATAGGGGTGGCGAGATATTCCCGATGAAAATTGTCAAATTCTGGCCAGGAGCTCGCCATCATCTCTTTAGCGGCACCAGTTTTAGAGGTGGTGATAGGCCGCATGATCCAAAGTCCCGCTGCGAATAGAACCGCGCCCACGAAGGCCACGGGTCCTTGCGGCCATCCGGCGGCAGCGGACAGGGGCAGGTCGGTATGCAGGAACATCAGACCCCCGCACAGCAGACTCACCGTGCCCAGGCCAACAAACCCACGGCCCAAAATCTCCCCAAGATCAGTAACAGCAAAAAAGCTGTTGGCTACGGTCATGACATAGACGGCCATGACAGCGAATTGTATTACAACCGTGATGTGTGTATCGGCCAGTACCAGCCACCCCGTCAGCACACCCAAACTGATCATGGTTCCGATGAGAATAACTCGCAGCTGCATGCGGGGAAAATCAATCGCGGCCGTGATCCGCCTTTTCATGCCCAATATACTCCGGCAGTTAGATCGAAGCAGACGCTGTCATAGTCCAGGTGGCCACAATTGCAAATGGTTGCCCGACTACCGCGTCAAGCGGCCGCCACAGGACCATCACCGACGACCGTATTGCGATGCATGACACGGCGAAGGTTTAAATCATATGGGGTCACCCTATGCATGGTACAGCGGTTGTCCCACATCACCACATCACCCTGAGTCCAACGATGCCGGTAAACAAACTCCTCCCGTCCCGCGAATTCGGTGAGTTCCGTCAGCAATTCCGCCGCCTCATCATCGTTCATACCTTCGATGGCATCGTTGTAAATGGGGCTGATGAACAATGAAGGCCGCCCCGTCCAAGGGTGTTTTCGAACCATAGGCTGCCAGACTGGCGGCATTGCCTGGCGCTCCGATTCCGTCAGCGGTTTAACAGGCGCAAGTTTGGTCAAATGCCCAAAATCATGGCGCGCACGGCATCCAGTGATGCGTCGTTTGGTAGCTGGATTGAGAGCGTCATAGACCATGTACATATTGCTGAAACACGTCTCCCCCCCCTCTTTCGTCACTTCGATGCCGTGCAGGATAGAACCCATTGATGGCACTGCTCTATAAGAGGAATCGGTATGCCAGCGCTGAGCCAGAGAAATCTGAGCAACTGAGGGATGGTCCGACGGCATCATGTTGCCCTCATCATTCACATTGGATACTCGAAATATCTGGGGGGAGGAGCGGGATTTGATAATGTCTTGATGATGCTCTTCCAGTGCACCGAAACGTTGGGAAAAGGTTATCTGCTGCTCTTCGCTCAAGGCTTGGTTTGGAAATGCCAAAACCAGATGTTTCATCCACGCATCGCGAATGGCTTGAAATGTCTCGTCGTCCATGGACTCGGCCAAATCAAGTCCCACCACTTCTGCTCCCAATGCCGGATGAAGTGTCTGGATTTTCAGATCAACCGTCATATCTTGCCCCTATAACCTAACAGCCTCTAATTCTAGACCAGGCGGGCCCGAATTGTCATCCAGACGGCAGAATTTTTGGCCTAATATATATCCCCACAAGCATATAATTAATTCTCACCACTTCGCCTTAGGCTGTTGAGAAGTGTAAGTTCCTTATAGCAAACAATTTATAAGCGAGAACACTAATGACCTACACCGTTATTGCCCGTTGCGCCCGCACTGGACAGTTGGGCATCGGAATTGCCACCTATTCGCTGGCCGTCGGCGGCTATTGCCCCGCTATTCGCGGTGGCTTAGGTATTGTATCTACTCAGGCCTTCGTAAACCTAAAGCTCGGCAATCTAGCACTGCGATTGTTGGACCTGGGGTACAGCCCGGACAAAGTGATGTCCGAACTGGCCGCAGACGATCCACAGTTCAATTACCGGCAAGTTGGGATAGTTAATGCTGAAAACGCAATTGCAGCACATACGGGCAGCAATACACGGTCCTGGGCAGGTCACCTGACGGGCGAGGGTTATATCGTTATGGGCAACGTCCTTGCAGGCGAAGAGGTGGTGCAAGCGATGGCTGAGACTTTCGATAAACAGGAGCAGGCAGACCTGGATGAACGTTTACTGAGCACCTTAGAAGCCGGCCGGGACGCTGGCGGACAGGCAACCGCCGATGGAACCCATCTGAACGAACGATCTGCTGCCATGATTACCCATGGCCACAGGGATTTTGGACATATTGACTTACGAGTGGATGCCAATGAGGCCGCCGTGGATGAATTGCGCCGCGTCCATGGCATCTACAAACCCTTTATCCCCTATTACGAGATGCGCCACCATCGCCCCCAAGACACACCGGCCCAGGATGTCTGGGCGCGGGATAACCTGTAAACGCGCCTATTTTTGGCCCGTGATAAACTGATGAAATTCATACACTTGGTGGCTGCCCAGGTCTTTAAAGCCCGCACCGCTCAGTTGGGCCCGAATTGTAGCTTCAGGAACGCGGCGTCCCTTAGCGGGACTGCGGCCATTATCTTCATCTGTCCAGTCCACTATCGCTACCGTACCACTGGAATTTAGCAGACGATGGCACTCGGCCATAAGGGCTTCCGGTTCGTCTAGTTCGTGGTGCAATTGCGCCATTACGATGACATCCGCTATGCCGTCCGGTAATGGAACGCAGTTCGGTTGCATCAGAATAGTTTCCAGGTTTGCCAACCCCAGATCCGTCGCGTCCCTGGCAAGCAAACCGACCATGCCTTCAAGAATGTCACAGCCGTAAACCTTGGCGCTTGGATAATTCTTGGCAAAGGGTAGGGTCACGTATCCGACGCCGGCGCCGATGTCGAGGACCGTAGAATTCTGGCCTGGATTCAAAACCTGCCAAATTTTCGCCGGATCAAAATATGCCAGCCGCTCCGGACTGCGCAGCCGTTCTATACGGGCCGGGTCCATCCCCAATAAATCCGCCATAACACTTACCCTTAATTCTAAAGCTCGCAGTTTAACACATACCCTATTGCCTTAACCCCAAACAAGGCAGGAGAATAGACCAGCAAAAAGGAGACCCATTAATGCCCAATTTTGATTTGCTGATACGAAATGGCACCGTAGCCACAGCGGCCGACACCTTCGCGGCGGATGTCGCCATAAAGGATGGACGAATTGTGGCCTTGGGAGAGGATCTGGGTAATGGCGTTCACGAGATCGACGCCAAGGGCAAATTAGTGCTCCCGGGGGGCGTGGAGGGCCATTGCCATATTGAACAAATTTCTTCCAACGGCGTGATGACAGCGGATGACTTCTATTCCGGCACCGTTTCCGCCGTTTTTGGCGGTACAACCACGGTCATACCATTCGCCGCCCAACAAAGGGGCGAATCCATACGACAAGTAGTCGAGAACTATCACGCCTGCGCCGGGCCAAAGGCGGTAATCGATTATGGCTTTCACTTGATCATTTCCGACCCCACGGATCAGGTAATCGGCCAGGAGCTACCGGCCCTGATCAAGGATGGGTATACATCATTCAAGGTCTACATGACCTACGACGATCTGCGCCTCGATGACTACCAAATGCTGCAGGTATTGTCTGCCGCACGCCGCGAAGGCGCAATGGTAATGGTGCATGCCGAGAACCATGACATGATCCGTTGGTTGAGCGAAAAACTCTTGGACGGTGGTCACTGGCAACCACAATACCACGCTGTCAGTCATTCACGCACCGGCGAGGGTGAAGCGGCCCACCGTGCCATTGCTCTCTCTAATCTTATGGATCAGCCGATCCTGGTGGTTCATGTGTCATCCGAGGCAGCCATGGATGAAATCCGCCAAGCACAGGACAAGGGCCTGAAGATTTTTGCAGAAACATGCCCCCAATATCTATTTCTGACAGCGCA
>CAZDQC010000011.1:0-30372 GCA_964507245.1 uncultured Rhodospirillaceae bacterium | reverse complement strand
CCCCAAAAAGGCACTATCGCCGTCGGTTCTGACGCGGATATTGCTATTTGGGACCCGGATCTGGAACAGACCATAGAACATGCCATGCTGCATGATAATGTCGGTTACACCCCTTACGCTGGGATTAAGATCAAAGGATGGCCCACCATTGTCCTGAGCCGAGGAAAGATCGTCGTGCAAGACAATACATTGCAAGCCGAACGCGGCGATGGCCGGTTCCTGCCCCGGTCCTGTTCTGATGCAGCCAAGCCATTGGGCCGGATGGTGCCGGAAATGGATCCGGCCCGGAATTTCAATGCAGATCTGATTAATCGGTGAATAGGCCCCAAAATATTTCTGTTAACGGCCGTAACTATGCCTGGCCAGAGCAGCCCGTAGTCGTACTTTGCATCGATGGATCGCAACCGGGTTATATTGAGGCAGCAGCGGATGCCGGTGTCACGCCCTTCTTTGCCAAAGTCCTTGCGGAGTGCACCAACCGTCTAGCGGACAGTGTGGTACCTAGTTTCACCAATCCTAATAATCTATCTATTGTCACCGGCGCCCCACCCAGCGTGCATGGTATCTGCGGCAACTTCTTCCTGGATCCGGACTCCGGTAACGAAGTGATGATGAACGAGCCGCGTTTCCTCCGCGCGCCGACAATATTTGCCGCCTTTCAACAAGCCGGAGCAACCATTGTTACAATCACCGCCAAGGACAAATTGCGGCGACTGCTAGGTCACGGCCTGAAGATTGGCGAACGGGGCATCTGTTTTTCATCCGAACTAGCGGATCAGGCTACCCTGGTTGAAAACGGGATCGACGGCATACCGGAAATGGTTGGCCTTGATGTGCCCGATGTTTACAGCGCGGCCTTGAGCGGTTTTGTCTTAGCCGCAGGGGTCAAAATTATGGAGTCCCACCGACCGGAGCTAATGTATCTTTCAACCACTGACTATATTCAACACAAACACGCGATAGGTTCGCCCATCGCCAACGACTTTTATGCTTTGCTGGATACGTACCTGAGCCAGTTGGATGCCATGGGGTGCACTATCGTCGCGACGGCAGACCATGGCATGAACGCCAAACATGACGGCACGGGTACGCCAAAAGTAATCTATCTGCAAACCTTGCTGGACGAATGGCTTGGAGCGGGCGTGGCACGTGTGATCCTGCCCATTACCGATCCCTATGTTGTACATCACGGCGCCCTAGGCTCCTACGCCACAGCATATCTACCTGAGGGTTCAGACCTGACAGATCTATTAGGGCGTCTGTCGGCTGTGCATGGAATGGAACTAGTCCTGGATCGTCACAGCGCGGCGGAACGTTTCGAATTACCTGCCGACCGGCTTGGGGACTTAGTTTTAGTTTCCAAGCAAGACCACACCATAGGAACATCCACGGATCGCCACGATCTGTCTGCCTTGACGGAACCTTTGCGCTCCCACGGCGGAATATCGGAGCAACGAGTTCCTTTGATGATGAACCGGCAAACTGATCTGCCCGAGGGGTATGCCCTGCGAAATTTCGATGCCTTCGATTTGGCTCTGAACCACGCGATTTAGGGTACGATCCAGCCATAAATTTCAGTTCAGACCTGGTTACCGAGATTTCCGGATGATGCACCCGAAATATCTTTAGGGCGGCGTTCAATTAGTCGGCGTGGCGCATTCTTCGAATTGTCACATCATGGTAGACACGCTTTATCACCAGCTAACATTCGCATTTCTCGATAGACGGTCAGCGTTCCAAACGTAGAGAAATTTGACTTTCCCCTTCTCGATTTCCTGCAATAAATCGGAAGGGACAGAAACCCACTGAAGCGTAGGAGTTTTTACATAGAAAAATATAAAAAAAAGATATAAAGGTAGCAAAAGCTGGAGTGTGTTTCGAAAATAAAACTCAATTTTGGAGCGAAAAATGTATGCTATTAATCTCTGCTATAAAGTACCAAATGAAAATGCAGATGAAATCGCCGCAGTGATAAATGAGCATGCGGCCTTCATGCAAAAAGTATATGTCGATGGCGACGATGCTGTGGCGCCAACGACAACTTTCTTCGCAAAAGCGGCTGAGGTTACTGATCCACTTGACCCTGACGCTGAAGAGACCGGTTTCACCATATTCACTATAAATGAGATATGGGCTTCACCGGATGATGTGATCTCTCACATTCATAGGGTTATGGATGCCCCTCATGCGGAAAGGTTTTTTAACGCCTTCGAATACTGCACTGCTGCTCCTATGGGTACCATTACGTTCCAAATTTAGAGAGTTGGCCGCCGATGCGCACTCTCCTCGCCGCCCTGACCGCATTCATGTTGGTCGCCACCTCTGTGGAGGCGGGGGATTTTGAGGATGCGTTTGCTGTTTACAAGACGGGCGATTACGAGAAAGTCTTTCGGTTTTTGAAGCCGCTGGTTGAGTAGGGAGATAAGTGGGTGCAGTTCGCCCTCAGTGTGGTGTACGAACACGGTCAAGGCGTCCCCGAGGACGACGCGTCAATTGAATTCAAGATAACAATTGGTTATTGGCACGCAACTAGTGAACTTACCTGACTGCCCACTAGTTGGATAAGGTAATCGTAAATCTCGTGATACAGGAGATTTGCGATGTTCGTTCACAGGACGTATCCAAAAATTAATTTTTTGGATAGATGGAAGTAAGCATATCTCACCGGTCTATTAAGGGTAAAGTAACAATAATTTTTCAAGATATATTTCTGATACATTCAGGTCATTCACGGTGAAAGAAATGGAAAAAGAATTGGGGCAGGATGAAATTAAGACCTTAAAAAGGCAAATTGCTAAATTATCACTTGAAAAAAAATTAAGAAGGGATTTAGGAAACGAACTAGAAAAAGCAAAGAATGAAATTCAATTATTAACGGAAAAGTTATCAAAATATCTATCGCCACAACTCTATAATATCTTATTTTCAGGATACGAAACCGCTGACGCATCGAGTTCACGGAAAAAACTGACAATTTTCTTTTCCGATCTAGTTCAGTTTACTCGACTTTCTGATAAATTAGAGCCGGAAGAATTAACGGCAATGCTTAATTTTTATTTGACCGAAATGTCAAATATTGCTTTGGAACATGGTGGTACAATAGATAAATATATTGGTGATGCTATACTGATTTTTTTTGGCGATCCTGAATCTACCGGGTTCCAAGAGGACGCCATTAAGTGTGTTTCAATGGCGATAGATATGCAGAAAAGAATGAAGGATCTCCGTAATATATGGATCAAGGAATTTGGATTGGAACAACCTTTAAGTGCACGAATTGGTATCAGTACTGGATATTGTTCAGTGGGAAACTTTGGGAGTGCCAGCCGTTTGGATTACACGGTGATAGGGAGCGTCGTAAATTTGGCCGCTAGACTTGAATCTTCCTGTAAGGAAGATGGGATCCTTTTGTCCAAAGATACATACTGGCAAGTTAAAGAAAAATTTCAATGCAGTAATGCCGGAAAAATAGAAGTGAAAGGCTTTGCCGAAGCTATTTCAACTTACGAAGTATTATTTGATGTTGTTAATGACAAATCCCATGTTTCTTTGAAAACTGAAAATCTAAATATGGACCTCGATTTGAGAAGCCTTACTTTTGATGAAATTGATGCTTTAAAGGAATTGGTATCAACCGCGCAAGAATTAAAGCTCGAAAATAATTCAAAAAACTAAGCATCGATAGCCTTTTTCACTTGATAGCGTCTAACAAATTCATGGTTTTGAAAAAATTACAGTGATAGGTGGTCGTAAAAATACATTGCAGGAGGGGCCGAGTATTCTGCGGAATGATTATGCTGGGTTCCCGTCGATGTTTGACGAAGGGATTAACCGATTAGTACTCGAGTAAACCATTTCGTAAATATCCAATACTAAAATGACATTCAAAAGGATGCGACTTGAATGCAATTATATATTCTAGCTACGCTAGATTGACCGGGGTGCTATCGCTAACATGATGCATACGCCCTCACGCGCCCGGCGATGCTTCCAAGCCGGGGACAAACAATATTTGAGGAGACCTAATGCCGCTTATCAACCAGGGTGCTGCTCGCCTATATTTCGAAGATAGCGGCGGCGACGGCCCACCAATTCTGTTATCCCACGGGTTCGGTGCTTCGACGGAAATGTGGCGCGGTCAGGTTGAAAAATTCAGAACCTGCTACAGGCTTATAACCTGGGATATGCGCGGCCATGGCCGAACGGAATGCCCTGACGATCTGAGCCTTTATAGCCAGAACAACACAGCCGACGACATGGCCGCCGTGCTGAATTACCTGGGCGTTGAGCGCGCCATTATTGGCGGCCATTCACTAGGTGGCTTTATGTCTCTGGCCTTTAACGTGCGCTACCCCAATCGAGTTATTGCCTTGTTTCTGCAGGGATGCGGCCCTGGATATCGCAGTGACGAGGCGCGGAAAGTTTGGAATGAACGGGCAGAAGCTCGAGCCCAATCCCTAGATGATGGCGGATTAGATGCCCTAGGTGGTGCGTCAGAGGTAAGGGAAAGTATTCAAAACACTGCCACCGGCTTGGCCTTAGCAGCACGGGGCATCCTAAGCCAAGTGGACGCGCGCGTTATCAACAGCTTGCCGGCCATATCTGTCCCAACGCTAGTCTTGGTGGGTGAGAACGACACAGCCTATCTGACAGGCTCCGACTACATGGCCAGTCGCATTCCCGGTTCCATTAACGTCCGCGTGGACAATGCAGCACACGGCGTAAACATCGATCAGCCAGAAATGGTCAACAAGGCCCTGGCTGATTTCTTGGCTGGAATATAAAAAGGCTGGTGTAATGACCGATATACCTATTCTCAATGATATTGTGGAGATTAACCCAGGATGGGTCAGCAAGGTTCTGAATACGCAGCCTGATATTTCCGATTGCCAAGTGATTGATCTGACCAGAGAGGATTTGAATCAGGACGCCGGATTTGTCAGCCAGTTAGTCCGCGTCCGTCTACGTTATGATGAAAAGCCGCCGGCTGCGCCTAGCAGCATAATTGTCAAACTAGCCCCTAAAGATGCTGCAACTAGAGAATTCGGCATCGCATTGGCGCTATTTCAGCGTGAAGTTGCGTTCTATCGTTATTTTGCCCAAGACAACCCCTGTAACCCCCCCAAACCCTATCACGTGGACATAACCGACAGCGCCGATGCCTTCACCATCGTCGTCGAAGACCTGGGCTCCCACGACCCGGAAATTATGCTAGACGGTGCGACCGCAGAAGAAGCTCACGCAATCCTGACTGCCCTGGGCGGCCTGCACGCTAAATACTGGCAACGCAAGAACCTAGATGGCCACGATTGGATCCCCAACAGCTCCATGATGGCGTCGGCATTAGTGGGCATGGCGAACCAAGTGGTGCCAGGGTTCCTGGAACGTTTTGGCGACAGCATGCCCATCGAATTGCGTTCCGCCTTGGATGAAGCAAGAGGCGCCTACGGCGAGCTGATCGAATTTGCCTCAAAAAACCCCAACCAGACCCTTTGTCACACGGATACGCATTTGGGTAATATATTATTTCAAAACAGAAAACCGCGTTTTCTGGACTGGCAGGCCTTTATGATCCAGTCCTTTTCATACGACATAGCCTATTTTTTAAATGGCAATCTCATGCCCACAATTCGCCGCAAGAACCAAGAGGCCTTGCTAGATACATATTTTGAGGCGTTAAACGAAGGCGGAGTTTCAGATGTAGCCCGAGACGACGTCACCGTAGCCTATAACAGGGAGGCCGCCGGCCAACTGGTCACAATTCCATTAATAGCCGGCGCTTTTTTAACAGATGACGAACGGGGCAATACTTTGGCGGCTGCCTGGCTGCCCCGTTTCTATGCTGCCATGGAAGACAGTGACGCCCCCAAACAGTTAGCTGATTTGCTGGCGGAAGCTAGGATGTAATCAGTAGTACCACCAGGAGAGAATTGAATGTCAGGACCGCTAAGCGGCTATCGCGTTATCGACTTTACCAATGTTATTGCCGGACCTTTTGCCACGATGATTTTAGCCGACCAGGGAGCAGATGTAATCAAAGTGGAGGCTCCCCAACGACCGGATTATACACGCCAAGCAGGTTACGGCCCAAACGATCTGCGCGCGGTATTTCTCAACAACAATCGCAATAAGCGATCGATCGCCATTGATGTCAAAAACAAGGAAGGCAAAGAAGCACTGAAAAAACTGGTCGCAACAGCGGATGTCTTTATACAGAATTTTCGCCCAGGTGTTGTTGAAAGGTTAGGAATCAGCGAGCCGGAATTGCGTGCCATCACACCTGACCTGA
Organism: uncultured Rhodospirillaceae bacterium; assembly: GCA_964507245.1. Taxonomy (GTDB): domain Bacteria; phylum Pseudomonadota; class Alphaproteobacteria. Next base: position 24,083 of record CAZDQC010000011.1, on the reverse strand, counting down.
TTTATGTCTCAATGAGCGGTTGGGGTGAAAACGGCCCATTATCGCACAAGCCTGTTTACGACCCGATTATTCAAGCCCTGTCAGGGCTAGCCACTGTACAGGCGGGCTCAGACAAGGATCGACCGCGGCTCATCCGTACGATTCTGCCGGACAAATTGACTGGCGTCACTGCCGCGCAAGCTGTCGCGGCAGCGCTTGCAGGAAGGGCAAAAACTGGCGAGGGTCAGCATGTCAAAATTTCCATGCTCGATTCCATCATCGCTTTTCTATGGTCATCAGACATGGGGGGACAAACATTCGTCGGACGCGAAGTCAGCGAGCAGCGAGCCGCAACCTTCATTGACCTGATCTACGAGACCAAGGATGATTACATCACTATTTCGACCATGACAAACGTGCAATGGCAGGGCTTTTGCAAGGTCGCCAGGCGTGAGGATCTACTAAACGATCCACGCTTTCTAACCCCGGCCCTGCGCGATGAGAATGCCGACGATAGGTTGAATTTGATCCAGGAAGTGCTGCTCAAAAAACCGGCGGCGGAATGGCTGCAAACCCTCGATGATGCCGGCGTCCCCTGCGCACCAGTTCTAACCCGCAAACAAATGATCGAACACCCCCAAATTAAGGCCAGCGATATCGTGGTGGAATATGACCATCAGCATGCGGGCCGGCTTCGGCAAGCACGTCCTGCGGCGCGCTTCGAGGGTACGCCAACCTCGATCCGGCAGGGCGCGCCTCTGTTGGGCGAACATACCTATGATCTCTTGGCCGAAGTCGGATATAGCGACCAAGAGATTAATGCCATGGTCAAGGCGCAGATTCTAGGCGCCGGGGTTACAGAACAGGTGGAGTAATCAATCATGACATATCGGCTCTATAACCGGCCTGGTTCAGGAGGATTTGTAGTCGAGGCCGCCCTGAAACTAGCAGAGGCACCTTTTGAATTAGTTGAGTTGGAAACGAAGCCGGGCACACCACTGGCGGAGAGTTTTCGGGAGACCAACCCCTGGAAGCAGCTTCCGGTCCTTGTTTTGCCTGATGGCTCCATCATGACCGAGACCGCTGCAATCCTTATTCACCTTGCCGCCTGTTTCTCGGAAAAAGCCCTCGCACCGTCGCCGGGTACGTCTGAGCACGGAAAATTTCTGCGCTGGACGGTTTTTACCAGCGTAAACCTTTACGAGGCGGTACTACGCGCCGGCTATCCAGAACGTTTCACCACTGACCACACTGCCATCGAGGCAACCCGCACCGCGGCAGTGGAGCGCATGAGCGAGGCCATGGCTGTGTTGGAACAAGCCATTGATCCTGGACCATTCCTTTTGGGCGATGTCATGAGTTTGGCCGACGTATACATCGCCATGATGTTAATTTGGTATCGGGGAAACATTATGCCCCCCCGTCTCACCGCACTAAAGGACGAGGTCAGGCGCAACTCCACTATCGCACCAATTTGGCGCCGTCACTTCGGTGAGCAGTAGAGCGGTTCCAAGTCATCGCGGCCAGACTTGCGGATATCGTGGCGCGGTGAGCAAATCGCCGTCTACGTAATCGGCACTGCGCAAATGTTCATTGGTGCCAGGGCGAACATCGTAGCGAATGTCATCACCGACATAGCGCACCGCGTAGCCGCGCCGGCGCACATCACTTCGCAGGTTACCGCCGGCGCCATGCACAGTCATAGCGTGAAAGACATAGACATCACCCGGATTTAGGTCCCAGGTGACGATGTCGTAATCCTCACGCAAGGCATCTATATCCGGTATATCCACGTAATCAGGATTGCGTTCGTAGTCATCATGAGCTGCCGTGTCGCCAAAGCGTTCGGGCTGAAACATCGTGCCCCATTTGTGAGAACCGCTGATGAATTCTAGGGCGCCGCTATCCTTGCTAACTTCGTCAGGCGACATCCAAAACGAGACCACATCACGGCCCCGTATTGGCCAATAGGGCTGATCGTTATGCCAACGGGTGGGGTTGGGCGTGCCAGGTTCTTTCACAAACAGCTGGTCATAGAGCAGATTAATTCGCCTACAACCCAAGATCATTGCGGCTAATTTCGGCAGATCGGAATGCAGACAGAATTCACGCAAATCTGGATCCGTCTCCCAAATCCGCAGGTTGCCGTGGAACTGACCCGTACCGCCTGTTGCCGCATAACCATGAAAATATCGTGCTGGCTGGGAAATATCTCTCTCGATCGCCTCTGCGATACGTTTCAGCCATGCCGGCGAGATCAGGTTCCTCAGGACAATTGCGCCATCGCTGGCGAAGGTTTGAACATCCTTGTCAGTGAACATCCTGAACACCTTTCGATAGATCCTTGACAACACTTGAGTGTGTAATTCCGTTTGAACAGATGATGCTCTATCTCCTGTATCGCTAAATACACCACAATTACGTATCCCAGAGACCAATCTAGATTTATTCAATTATCGATTTGAACCATCTCCGCATGCTCAACCCCTACCGCCAAAACCAACCACCCAAATGCAATTTTCTCTGGAAAATTCCCGTACAAATTCGGCGTTAATATAATCAAGGCAATTCTTCCAAAGGTATAAAGGTGCTCTCCATACCAAAACCGGCTGGCCCAAAGACCGCGAGAGCCTCATTCGTCCGCATGATAGGCGGCGCGGAAACCGCCATGACCGAGACCCGCTGGCCATAGCGCAGACGTTCGGTGGTGATGGGCTGGGCCATCTCGCTATCCAGAATGCAGATCAGGTCGGGAACTATCGCTCGTAATTGATTTCCTTGCCTGGCGGCCAGAAACTCGTTCTGAAATTCGATTTCCAAATTCTCGTCGTCACGGCCCGAAATCACTACCTTGCCGATGGCCCAGCCGTCCCGGGTCTCACGGATCAAATCGGTAACCCTACCAGAATACAATACCTTGGCATGCTCGTAATTCGTCTCGGATAACATCTCGATCAAGTTGGCGAAAGGATCGCAGATTAGTTCCCGGGACTGCCGAAGATTGGCACCGATGGCCTGACACAAGGACGTCGTGCCGGGAATAGAAACCCTACGAGCAGTGGCACCATCCATAGGGTAAGACGCCTTGGCGGCTCGAGCGCCCATGCGGATAGTGATGCCTCGACCGATGTATTCGGCGCGATTGTTATCATCAATGTCCAAGATGACTGTATCGCCGTGCTCGGATGCCAAGGCAAAGGGAGATCCCGAGGCGCCGTATACCGAAAACGTTACCATTTGCATTTCCGGAAATGCCCGGCCCATGCCGTCGGCGTCAACCATAGGTTTTCCAAGGATAGCTGCGTTGTAGATAGGCATCATTGAGTTGGAGCCCCCAGCTTCGAATGCCATCAATAGATCCGCCTGCCGCCCCAGATGAGCCTCCAGTGCCAGAACGGCAGCGGGCGGCTGATTGGCCCCCATGATTTTTTCGATTGCCACAGTCGGTGCCCCCATATTGCCGCAAGCGAAGATCAAGGCATCATCCGGCACTTCATCCAAGGGCAACATTGTGACAGAGCCATTCTGTTCGATGGCTTTGCGGGTCATCAGCGTGGCGATATAGGGATCGCCACCTCCTCCCGTACCCAAGAATGTGGCACCCAAGGCTATGTCATCAAGATCCTTTAGACCAATCTTATTCATATTCTTGCTGCCGACAAATTACCCACTGCCTTGACCCGCAGACGCGTGGCGTTGCCGGGTAGATAACTCAAGGGAATTTCGTCTATTTCCACAATGCTAATACTGCCGGCATCGGCACCGGCTTCACGGGCCTGACTGACCGCCTCCGACTTGGCAGCCGCTACTGCTTCGTCCCGGCTGATGCCGTCTAGTGAAAAAACCCGGTCACATTCCCCGCCCACCATGGCGATAGATGCGCCAATGGCATTCGCCACTTGGCCATGATCCGGGCGCACAATTTCACCACCACCAATAGCGAAACTACCCAGAATAGGCGCCCCGCCGCCCACCAGGATAACGGGCAGCGTCGCCGCCGACGGTCGAACCTGGTCTAGCGCTGCTTCGACCATAGTTCTCGCGGTCGCCAAAGCCTGCTGAACGCAATCGAGCCCGGCGACGTGGTCCATATTGCCTAACGACATCTGCCCTGCAGCTGCTGCGATATCGCTCATTGTCAAGCTATCGCCGCCAAATATTAATGCGCGTTTTTTTAATTCAAATCCCACGGAATCTGGACCAATACACCGCCCGTCTTCTCGGACCAAGCTGCCACCGCCCAGGCCCACTGCCAACAAGTCAGGCATGCGGAAGTTGGTGCGGACGCCGCCCACATTCACGGTCATGGCCGCCTCGCGGGGGAAGCCATCCAGCAATAAGCCAATGTCAGAGGTGGTGCCGCCGATATCCACCACCAAGGCGTCCGAGTAGCCCGAAAGAACAGCCGCGCCGCGCATGGAGTTGGTTGGTCCGGAGGCAAATGTCAGAACCGGATATCGAACAGCCTGAGACGCTGTCATCAATGTGCCGTCGTTCTGGCTTAAATAGATTGGCGCCTGGATGCCCAATTCGTTAATAGCACTGCCAAAAGCCTCAATCACGCGAATGGCCAGTTTCGACAGAGCCGCATTCAAAATTGCAGCGTTCTCTCGTTCCAACAATCCGATGCGGCCGATACGATGGGATAGGGTAACGGCAGCGTCCGGCAAGGTTTGACGCAGGACTGATTCCGCCTGATGCTCCATCGCCGCGTCCAGGGGTGAGAACACCGAGGTGATAGCTACTGCACTGATACCCTTGGCGCAAAAATCCTGAGCAGCGATGTCGATCTCAGCATCATCGACGGCGGATATCTGCCGGCCGTCAAATTCTAGACCGCCATGGAGTAAATGATGGCTGTCTCCGATGACTGCCGCCAGATCTGCTGGCCAATCCGACATGGGTGCGACGGCGGTGGTTGCCGGGGCGGCTAGCCGTAGCACGCCAACCGGGTTTAAACGTCGCCGCTCTATCACCGCGTTGGTAAACTGGGTTGTACCGAGCATTACGGCCGCCACTTGATCAGAGGCCGCACCGCCTTGTTTCATGACCGTCCCGGCAGCAGCTACGATAGCGTCGGCAATTCCAATACTTGTCGCCACTTTATGCCAGGACAGTACCTGGTCACCGTCCATAAGTACGGCATCAGTATTAGTGCCACCGACATCAATTCCTAAACGCAGCCAACGCCTCGGCATGGATCTATTCGGCCGCCTGGCTCGGCTGTGTAACGATGCCCTTCGCCTTGGGTTTAGAATTCGACGCCTTTTTCCCGCGAGTGGGCAGCGTAGATGTACGTCCAAACAATTCCTTTAAATACCGGCCAGTATAACTTTCTGCGACTTTGGCGACTTGTTCCGGTGATCCTTCAGCGACAATGCGCCCACCGCCTGAACCCCCTTCTGGTCCCAAGTCGATGACCCAATCGGCCGTCTTTATGACCTCTAGATTATGCTCGATGACGATTATGGTATTGCCGGATTCCACTAAAGTGTGCAGCACTTCAAGGAGCTTGCGGACATCATCGAAATGCAAGCCCGTGGTTGGCTCGTCCAAAATATACAAAGTCCTACCTGTAGCCCGGCGCGCCAGTTCCTTAGCCAGTTTGACCCGCTGAGCTTCTCCTCCGGACAGGGTCGTTGCCTGCTGGCCCACATGGATATAACCCAGGCCCACGCGCTGCAGGGTCACCAACTTGTCCCTGACCAAAGGCACAGCCTTGAAGAATTCCGCGCCTTCATCCACTGTCATATCCAGAACATCGGCAATGGATTTTCCTCGGAATTTAATCTCTAAGGTTTCGCGATTGTAGCGGCGGCCCTGGCAGACATCACACTGTACATAGACGTCCGGCAAGAAATGCATCTCGATCTTTACTAGGCCGTCGCCTTGACAGGCCTCGCACCGCCCGCCCTTGACGTTAAAGGAAAATCGCCCTGGCTTATAGCCATGTGCCACGGCCTCGGGCAGTGAGGCAAACCATTCTCGGATCGGCGTGAAGGCGCCAGTATAGGTAGCGGGATTGGATCGTGGCGTACGACCGATAGGAGATTGATCGATATCCACAACCTTGTCCAGGAAATGCAGCCCTTCAATTTTTTGGAATGTTCCGGGATGAGCCCGTGCACCAGTCAGGAATTTAGCCAGTGCCTTATACATGGTTTCAATCAATAGAGTGGATTTTCCGCTCCCCGACACACCAGTGACACAAGTGAAGGTACCAAGGGGGATTTGAACGTCAACTTCCTGCAAGTTGTTTGATGAGGCCCCCAGGACGGCCAACTGCTGGCTAGGATGCCCCTTGCGCCGTTTTTTTGGCACCGCTATCTGTTTCAGGCCCACCAGATATTGCCCCGTCAAGCTTTCCGGCGATTGCATTATGAGTTCAGGCGTACCCTGGGCCACTAGGTGGCCACCATTTTCGCCCGCCGCTGGACCCAGATCCAGGACGTAATCGGCGGATCGGATCGCCTCCTCGTCATGCTCCACGACCAGCACAGAATTTCCCAGATCCCGAAGGTTTTTCAGGGTCTGAAGTAGTCGCGCGTTGTCTCGCTGGTGCAGCCCGATGGAAGGTTCATCCAGCACATACAAAACGCCTGTTAGGCCCGAGCCAATCTGCGAGGCCAGGCGGATCCGCTGGCTTTCACCGCCCGACAGCGTGCCGGAAGCCCGCGATAAAGTCAGATATTCCAATCCAACGTTAACCAGAAAGCCCAGGCGATCGTTAATTTCCTTTAGAACTCGGCCACCAATTTCCTTTTGTCGCTGTGTCAGAACATGGTCTAGTCCCACGAACCAGTCTCGCGCCTCGAGTATCGAAAGTTGCGTGGCCCCGCCGATATGTTTGTCGGCGATACGCACAGCAAGGGCTTCCGGTTTCAGGCGGTGGCCGCTACAAGCCTCGCAAGTGGTAATGTTCTGGAAACGCTCCAATTCTTCTCGGACCCAGGCGCTGTCAGTCTCGCGATAACGCCGTTCCATATTAGGGATAACCCCCTCAAACGGCTTTTTAGTTTTATAGCTGCGCAGACCATCGTCGTAATGCATTTCCACCTTGGTACGACCAGTGCCGTAAAGAATAGAATTTCGCACCTTATCCGTCAGATCGCACCAGCGATACGCCGTGGAAATTTTGAAATGCTTTGCCAAACTATCCAAGGTCTGGGTGTAATAAGGTGAGGTGGTTCGCGACCAAGGCGCGATTGCCCCTTCGCGCAGGCTTAAGATTTCGTCCGGTACTGACAAAGCCGGATCGAAAAACAACTGATTCCCAAGGCCATCACACGAGGGACAGGCCCCGAAAGGATTGTTGAAGGAGAACAGGCGTGGCTCTATCTCGGCGATGGTGAAGCCCGACTCAGGGCAAGCAAAACGAGCAGAAAAGGTCGTCGCCTCTCCCCCATCAGCCGGCTCGACAATAGCTAAGCCGTCGGCCAGATCTAGCGAAATTTCTAAACTATCTGCCAGACGGGTTTGCAGATCCTCACGCAGCACAACCCGATCCACAACCACGGAAATATCGTGTTTGATGTTCTTTTCGAGAGCGGGCACCTGGTCCAGCTCGTACAACTCCCCATCCACTTTAACTCGTTGAAATCCACGCTTCATCAAATCGGCAAATTCTTTACGATATTCCCCCTTCCGCCCACGAACGATAGGCGCCATCAGGTACAGTCGGCTACCTTTCTCCCATTCCATGATCCGATCGACCATCTGGCTGACCGTTTGGCTTTCAATTGGCAGACCTGTCGCAGGTGAATAAGGGATACCAATTCGGGCCCATAACAAACGCATGTAATCGTAAATTTCAGTTACCGTACCGACGGTAGAACGCGGATTACGCGATGTCGTTTTTTGTTCGATAGAAATTGCTGGCGATAAGCCATCGATATGGTCCATGTCCGGCTTATCCATCAATTGCAGAAACTGCCGGGCATAGGCGGACAGGCTCTCCACGTACCGCCGCTGCCCTTCGGCATAGATAGTGTCGAAGGCCAACGAGGATTTGCCACTACCGGACAACCCAGTAATGACCACTAATTCATCACGGGGAATTTCCACGTCAATATTCTTCAAATTGTGTTCACGGGCGCCGTGGACGGAAATGAATTTTTGCATGTGTGGACTTTAACTTTCGAATCTGTCACTATAGAACATAACATGAACGATAACTGGCTTTAAATCTCTACCAGCAACTGCGCTGCAAACTGCGAATTGAACAGTATGCGACATATGGCAGTAGCAAGAATAGTAGCGATGTGGCTATAGTCGCGGCCAGGAATCAGGGACGCTTTACGAAGGTCAGATATAACCATGGCGGGCAGTGTCAACAAGGTCATTTTGGTCGGAAATCTCGGCCGCGATCCAGAGGTCCGTAATACACAGAACGGCGATCCCATCGTCAATATGTCTCTTGCCACATCCGAATCCTGGAAGGATCGGACCACAGGCGAGCGGCGTGAAAGAACAGAATGGCACCGCGTCGTCATTTTCAACGAGAATTTGGGTCGAATCGCCCAACAATACCTGCGCAAGGGCTCCAAAGTTTATATCGAGGGACAACTTCAGACCCGGAAATGGCAAGACCAGTCCGGCCAGGACAAATATTCAACAGAAGTAGTTCTGCAGCGCTTCCGTGGTGAGTTGACCATGCTGGACAGCCGCGCTGACAGTAGCAGCGGCTTCGGCGACAGCGGTAGCAGCGGCTTCAGCGAAAGCACCGGCGCTGATTTTGGTGGCAGTAGTGGAGGTGATCTCGACGACGAAATCCCCTTCTGACGTTCATCTCAAAACCATGTCAGATCGGCCTCTTGTTCTCGAGACAATTGAAACTCCAGACGGAGATCGTTGCGTCGATTTCTTTCGTCGCGATGACGGTACATTTGGCTTTGAGGAATATCGCCGGGATATTGAGGACACCAGCGGCTGGTTCCCCATCGGACGGCATCGTTTCGTCCGTTTCCCCGGAGAGGCGCAAGCCCGCGACGCCGCCCGTGCGACGATTTCCTGGCTAGAGAACACCATAAATAATTGAAAATTAGTTAATCATGAGCCTTCGTTTCTTGCATCCTGAATAGCTGCAGGATTTTAATTTGCAATTTTTAATGTAGCCCGGACGCGCCAAGAAAATCAGCCGCTCATTCCAAAAACCACGCCTATTGAAAATTTCATTGTGATAGTTTTTGCATAAAAATTCGGCGAAATTATTACCTATTTGAGACTACTGAGTATAATCTCGCTGTTTATTCATCAAAAAAATGAACGATGATTTCGCATGACAAAGCAGACAACAGGCATTGGTGCAGCTGTACCAAGGCGGGAAGATCGCCGATTTTTGACCGGAAACAGCGAATTCACTGATGACATCAAGGTTGCCAATGTTTTGTCTGCGGCGGTTCTACGTGCACCGCTTCCTCATGGGGAAATTAAGACAATCGATATCAGCGCTGCCCTGTCGGCACCAGGCGTTCATCTGATTTTGACTGCGAAGGACCTGGAAGGGGAAATCACTGGACCGATCCCCTCTTTATCGCGAGTGCCACCGTTTGACATTGGCCGCCTAGACGGCAGCGACGCTGCTGATGCCCCTCAATATCCTCTAGCCCGTGGCCGGGTCCGCTATACCGGCGAGCCGGTAGCATTTGTCGTCGCAGATACTTTTCTCCAAGCACAAGACGCCGCCGAGTTGATAAATGTTGATTACCGTCCCCTTGATGCGATTATGGAGGTCGACGATGCGCTGAGCCCAAATGCAGAAAAAATTTGGCCTGATGCGCCAGGAAACATTTCTTTTGACTGGGCAACCGGCGACGAAGCCGCGACCAAGGCTGCATTCGATGCGGCCGATCATATCGTCAGTCTAAATCTAAAAAATAATCGCGTCGTTATCAACTTTATGGAGCCGCGATCAGCCGTCGCGAGTTTTGATAGTGGTAGCGGTCGTTTGACCTTGCAAGCCGGTTGCCAATCGGCCCACGGCATGCAGGCTAGCTTGATAGAATTGTTGGATGTTGAAGCAGAGAAGCTCCACGTTATCGCCCCGGATACAGGAGGTGGCTTTGGAGCGAGGTCCCCGGTCTATCCAGAATTTATTGTCACTTTGATCGCCGCACGGAAACTGTCCCGTCCGGTAAAATGGACCAGCACCCGGAGCGAGGCATTTCTGACCGATTATCAAGCTCGCGATCACCAGTTTTTTGGCGAATTAGCACTGAACAATCGGGGTTGTTTCCTTGGTTTGCGTGTTCGCGCAGATTGGCGCCACGGGGCCTATTTACCTGGGCGGTGTATTTGGATCATGGCCCAATATCTGTCCCAAATTTTGGGAGGCACTTACCGAATACCAACGGCGCATTTGTATCTTCGAGGCATCGTAACCAATACCACCCCCATGGCCGCCTATCGTGGCATCGGGCGACTGGAAGCCAACTACATCCTAGAGCGACTGATAGACCAGGCAGCCCATGAATTAGGACTGGATGCGGCCGAGATCCGGCGCATGAACCTGTTACAAGCGGAAGATCTACCCTGGCAAACTCCTGGTGGCGCCTTGATCACGTCCGGAGAATTCCTGGCCAATCTGGATACGGCCCTGGCTGCCGCTGGATGGGGGGATATGAGCAAGCGCCGAAATCAGGCGATGAATCATGGCCGGCTGTATGGCGTCGGCCTGGCTATGTATGCAGAGAATGATGGCAGCACACCTACCGAATTTGCAGAGATCGCTGTCAGTGGTGATGGCCGGATCACCGCCATGGTGGGCACTCAGGATTTCGGCATGGGCCACAGCACCATGTATTCCCAAATCTTATCGGACAAATTGGGTGTTAACATGGAGGAAATCGACGTCGTCTTTGGCGATACGGACAAAGTAAAACGTGGCGCGGGGTCACACGGCTCTCGCTCGGCCCGCATGGGCGGCACGGCAGCTGTCATGAGCGCTGACAAAGTGATCCTACAGGCACGGGTTGAAGCGGCGGAAATTCTGGAAACAGCGGTCGCTGATGTTGAATTCGCCAACGGCCATTTCACAGTCGCCGGCACAGATCGCACTGTTACTTTGTATCAGGTCGCCGCAAGCATCGAATCTAGTGGAAGGCACCTGGCTGAAGAGGCAGACTTCAATGCTGGCCCAGAGGTAATTTCTAACGGTGTTCACATCTGCGAACTGACCATCGAACCCAGCGACGGTACTATTCATCTGGAGGACTATTGCGTCGTCGCTGACGTAGGAACCATCGTCAACCCCATCATCGTGCATGGCCAATTGCATGGCGGCGTAACGCAGGGCATCGGTCAGGCGCTATTGGAAGGCGTCGCCTATGATCCGGAAAATGGTCAAACTCTGACCGGCAGTTTTCTGGACTATTGTCTGCCAAGGGCAGACGATCTACCCAACTTCAACATCTCGTTCAACGAGGTTGCCGAAACAGACAACCTCATAGGCGCCAAAGGCGCAGGCGAAAGCGCTACCTCGGGGGCGCCAGCAGCGGTGATGAACGCAGTGGCGGACGCCCTAAGGCACGCTGGTGCAGAACCCGTTGACATGCCCGCCACATCCGAGAAAATCTGGCGCACTTTGCGCGAGGCCGGCGCAGGGTAAGCCCCGAGCAGCATGGCACATTTGGGATGAAGCCTTCCTTCACCTTCCGGCAATGGTTAATTCTCTTCACGGTTCAGTTCGCAACCCTATTGTTCGGCGCCACGTTGACTTCGGTCGCGGTGATCCTACCCCAAATGAAAGGCGCCCTATCAGCCACACAGGATCAGGTGTCATGGATCATTACCTTTAATCTGGTTGCCACCGCCATCGCTACGCCCTTGACCGGCTGGCTAGCTTCACGTTTTGGCTGGCGTAACCTGATGGTCAGTTCAATAGCCGGGTTCACAGGTTTTTCCGTGTTGGCAGGAATGTCCGAAACTTTGGAGATTATGCTGGTGACCCGAGTATTCCAGGGCCTTTTCGGGGCACCCATTTTTCCGCTCGGGCAGGCCATAATCCTATCCAGTTTCAGCCGCGCGCAGCACCCCCTGGTGCTAATGGCCTGGGGCGTGGGTGGTGTCATGGGCCCCATCATGGGGCCTCTCTTTGGCGGCATCATGGCGGAATTATTCAACTGGCGTTGGGCTTTTTATATGATTTTTCCTCTGGGCATTATCGCCATGCTATTTGCCCTAGCAGCCTTGTCCAACGATCAAAGACACAAGGTGCAACGCTTCGATTTTCTTGGTTTCTGCATAATCGCAGTCGCCGTAGGTGCCACTCAATTGATGGTGGACCGAGGCCAGCGACTTGACTGGCTGAATTCCTTTGAAATCCAGTTGGAGCTGTGTTTGGCGGTGGTCTTCTTATATCTGTTCGTTGTACATATCCTGACAAGCCGCAATGCCCTATTCGACCCCAAAATTTTTAAGGACCGGAATTTTGCTATAGGCTTGGCCTTCGTCACCATCATGGGCATGCTGCAATTCACGCCCTTGGTGCTGTTTCCGCCACTGTTACAAGAATTGCGTGGATATCCGGATTCTATTGTAGGCTACCTACTGGCAGCCCGCGGCACAGGCAATCTGATCAGCTTTCTTTTCGTAGTGCCATTAACCCGGTTCGATCCTCGTTTGTGTCTATTCATCGGTTTAGGCCTGCAGGCGTTATCAGGATATTGGATGTCGAGCCTAGATATTTATATGACCTCAGCGGATGTCTTTTGGTGCAATATTGTCCACGGCATCGGCTTTGGTACTGCTTACACCCCCATGGCCGTGATGACATTTTCCACCCTATCGTTCCGTCTGTTGACCCAGGGCAACGCCATTTTCTCACTACTACGCCTTCTGGGCAGCAGTATATTTATTGCCATTATGCTGGTGATCTACTTTCGAACTGCAGCTCAAGCTAGCGTCAATCTGTCCAGCCTGATCGACGCCTTTAACCCCCTAAACCTGACTGCCTGGATGAGCCTATTGGGGCAGCCCAGCGACATTCCATTGCGCCTGCGCTTGGTGAACGAGGTTCGATTGCAAGCCGCAATGATCGGCTATGTCAATGCCTTCCATCTCCTCACCTTCGCAGCCGCCGTCGCAGCACCACTGGCGTTCTTGTTTGCGACGCGTCAGTCAGCCGAGCCTCAATAGTTGTTTGGTCGACGGAGTTGTTGGCACGAAGACGGATGTGGGTATGGCTAATTTTTTGGTGAGTGATAGGTACGCCAGTGGCGCGCGATATCGATCCGGCGGGCGAACCAGACACCTTCATGTGCCTGGGCGTAATCGATAAATCGCTCCAGGGAGGCGATCCGTCCCGGCCGGCCAACCAGGCGGCAGTGCAGACCAATGGACATCATGCGTGGTATTGATTTGCCTTCCTGCAACAAGGTGTCGAAAGCATCCCGTAGATAGGCGAAGAACTGATCACCGGAATTAAATCCCTGAGGCGAAGCAAACCGCATGTCATTGGCATCCAGAGTATAGGGCACCACAAGGTGATCCGTGCCATTTACCTTAGTCCAGAAAGGTAGATCGTCATTGTAATCGTCAGCGTCGTACAGGAAACCGCCTTCCTCTGCCAAAAGGGCACGGGTGTTTTCGCTAGTACGGCCCGTATACCAGCCCAATGGGCGGCTTCCGGTGACATCCTTGATGATCTCAATGGCCTTGAAAAGATGTTCCCGCTCCACATCCACCGGCACATCTCGGTAATCGATCCAACGGTAGCCGTGGCCGCAAATCTCATGCCCTTTGGCCAGAGCTGCCTCAGCCACAGCAGGATTTCGTTGTATAGCCATGGCGATAGCAAAAACCGTGACTGGGATCTCCCGACTGTTAAACAAATTCAGCAACCGCCATATGCCAACGCGGCTACCGTACTCATAGATCGATTCCATACTCATATGGCGCTGACCCGCCCAGGGTTTAGCGGCGATAATCTCGGAGAGAAAAGCTTCCGAGGCGGGGTCGCCATGGAGAATGTTGTTCTCGCCACCCTCCTCATAATTGATGACGAACTGCACTGCTAACTTTGCACCATTTGGCCAATTCGCCTGTGGTGGTATCGGACCGTAACCGATCATGTCGCGGGGATAATCCGTCATTGTCTTTGGCCCTTGATATAGACAGCATGGACGGCGCGGTCATCACCAAGCATCATCAATGCAAACAAGGCATCTTCCAGGGTCTCCGACAACTCGTTACGTGCTGCTAGAACATCTGTCGCTACAGGGTCTAGAACGACCAAATCGGCACACGTACCCTGCGCCAAGCTGCCGATGTCGCATTCCATGCCCAGGCCCCGCGCGTTTCCCAGTGTCGCGAGATAAAAACCATCGTAGGCGGTCAACTTTCGTCCTTTCAACATGGCCACCTTGTACGCTTCCCCCAGGGTTTGCAGCATAGAATAGCTGGTGCCCCCGGCCACGTCGGTCGCTATGCCGACGTTCACAGGTCGTTCGGGAGCACGAAGATGGCCTATATCGAAAAGGCCTGAGCCAAGGAAGTTGTTGGACGTCGGGCAATGCACCACCATTGAGCCAGCATCATGCAGGGCCTGGCATTCCCGCTCGGACAGGTGGATGCCATGGGCGAAAATAGAGTTGGCACCCACAAGGTCAAATCGATCGTAGACGTCCGTATAGTCTTTGGACCAGGGAAATAATTGTTTGACAATTTCGATCTCGCCGGCGCTTTCGGAAATATGGGTGTGCATCAGGCAATTCGGATAATCGCGATAGAGTTCGCCTGCAGCTTGCAATTGCGCCTCGGTTGAGGTGACGGCAAACCGAACCGTAATAGCATAACGCATCCTATCCGCCTGGTGCCATTTGGCGATCAGATCGGCACTGTCCCGCGCGCTGGTCTCGACGGTGTCCAGAACTGAGTTCGGAGCGTTCCGGTCCATCATAGTCTTACCTGTGATTAAACACATGCGGCGTCTTTCCGCCGCCTGGAACAGGCAATCTGCAGCGCCTTTGTGCACAGATGAAAAAGCTAACGCGGACGTTGTGCCATGGCTGATTAACTTGCTTAGAAAGTGGTCTGCAGCTGCTGCCGCAAAATCCCTATCGCTATAACACGCCTCTTCTGGGTAGGCGAAACGGTTCAACCAATCTAATAAATCTTTGGCCGGCGCTGCTATCATCCTTTGCTGGGGAAAATGCACATGGGCGTCGATGAAACCAGGAATGATGATCTTGTCCGAAAATTGATCGACGACGTAGTTGGCAAATCCTTTCGGCATTTTGGAAAAGGCGCCCGACCATTCTATTCGTCCTTCGCCGTCCACCACTACTGCACCGTCGTCATAAGAAACGACACCACCCTGTACACGAGGATCATCCCGAAAACTGAGCGTCCGACCCCGAACCACCCGCACGCCGGTCATGGCGCCACTAGTTTCTCAATGCGGAAGCGGAATATACGGCAGACATTATCCAAGGAATTAGCGAATTCCGTTTCATAGTCGTTGCCGACCCGCTCCTCGAACGATTCTAGAATCATGTCCTTCGTGGCGCCTTTGACAGCGAAGATAAAAGGGAAGGCAAAGCGGGCTACATAAGCATTGTTGAGTTCCGTAAACCGCTGATTTTCCTCTTCCGTCAGCCGATCCAGACCGGCACTGGCCTGCTCGTTTCGAGAACTTTCGGTCATTGTACTGGCAAATGAGGCCGTACCTGCTAGGTCGGGATGGGCACGCAACAAAGTTAGCTGGTCATCCGTATTCGCGCCTCGCAGCACCGTGGAGAATGTTTTGATCAGATCCTCCCTATCCATGAACGGTCGGCTCTTCACCGCCTGCTGCGCGACCCAGGGGGAATGTTCTGCCACATTGCCAAAGGCGTCCACAAAGGCTTCAGCCGTCAACCGGTTTAATTCATCGAGCACATAGACCATGGGAATTTATTGATTATAGAGCCAGGCACCGAGTTTCAGGCGTTCATCTTCGGTCATGCCGGTTTCATTGCCAAGGGGCATGGCGCGGGTCTGCACAGCAAAACGGGCAACCTGCGTACCGTGCCGGCCTAGCTGATCAATATTTTCCAAAACAATGTTCTTGGGCGGCGCATCGAAGGCCTCATTCTTCGGATTTGCCGCATGACAACTTGTGCAATGCTTTCGCACGATCGTCATGACCTCGACATCGGAAACTACACTATCGAAGATATTGGACTGTTGCGGCGTGGTCATGTAGATGGCCGCAATCAAAGCGATCAGGATAACCGGCAGCGCCGCACGATATTTGGAGAAGGGTTCGCCCACCTCATAGCTGACCAGTACATGACGCAGACAGGCTCCCCCCACAATGA
The DNA here is from genome assembly GCA_964507245.1 of uncultured Rhodospirillaceae bacterium. GTDB lineage: Bacteria > Pseudomonadota > Alphaproteobacteria. Next base: position 7,806 of record CAZDQC010000011.1, on the reverse strand, counting down.
CGAAAGCCACAATCAACCAGGCATGGGGATGACCAAACAACATGGGATAATGGCCCGACACCATCAATACCACCACAGGCAGGGTCAGGTAGGTGTTGTGGACCGAGCGTTGCTTCCCGATTTCACCATACTTGGGGTCCGGGTTATCGCCCGCCAGTAGAGCCGCGGTGACCTTCTTTTGATTGGGAATGATTATCGCGAAAACGTTGGCCGCCATAATAGTACCGATAAAAGCGCCCACATGGATCAGCGCTGCGCGCCCAGCAAAAATATGGGTATAAAAATAGGCAGCCGCCAACACCCAAACAAATCCGATAATGACCAGCAAAGTAATTCGCTTGCCGATGGGACTGCGGCACAGGCCATCATAAACAAACCAGCCCACGGCTAGGGAAGCGATGGAAATGCTGATCGCCTGCCAGGATTCCAGCGCCAATACGGATGGGTCGATCATCCAGGCGCCGGCTTCCAGATAGAACTGCAAGATCAATAACAGAAAACCGGTGACCCAGGTCAGGTAGGCTTCCCACTTGAACCATACCAAATCTGCAGGCAGCTCCTTCGGGGCAACCATAAATTTTTCAACATGATAAAATCCGCCGCCGTGCACCTCCCACGTAGTACCGATGACACCGTCCTTCATCTTCTCTCGTTTTTTCAGAGAGAGATCCAGGGCGATAAAATAAAAAGAAGTACCGATCCAGGCGATGCCGGCAATCATATGTCCCCAGCGGACCAGCAGATTGGCCCAGTCAGAGGCAAAGGCGACCATGGGAATTACTCCGAAGGATCATGCCAGCCGACCCGCCTTTTCAGGCGGGCCGGCGCAACATGGTGTCGTCTATTTCGGCAGTTTTCCGTCAATACCTTTGACGTACCAGTTCATACCTGCCAACGTGCCATCATCCATGACCTTACCTGCGGCTAGAGCCATGGAGCCGTCTTGCTTGTACAGCGGCCCAGTGAAAGGATGAAGTTTTCCGGTGGTGATTAAGGCTTGGGTCTTCTTGGCCATGGCCATCACATCCGCCGGCATGTTGGTGTAGGGCGCCATTTCCACCGTACCGTCAGCTAGACCGTCCCAAGCGTCGGATGTTTTCCAAGTACCGTTCAAAACCGCCTTGGTACGGCGCACATAATAAGGCGCCCAATTGTCGACAATGGAAGTCAGCTGTGCTTTTGGTGCGAATTTGATCATGTCCGAGGCTTGGCCAAAACCCAGCGCGCCCTTTTCAGCAGCAATCTGCAACGGCGCAGTGCTGTCGGTATGCTGGGTAATCATGTCAGCGCCTTGCCCGATCAGCACCTTGGCCGCATCCGCTTCTTTCCCCGGATCAAACCAGGAATTGACCCAAATGACTTTCACCTTAAAGTTCGAGTTGACGGTCTGGGCACCCAGAATGAACGAGTTGATGCCCATCACCACTTCCGGAATGGGAAAAGAGGCCACATAGCCCGCAATACCGGATTTGGACATCTTGGCCGCGATTTGGCCAATGATGTAACGTCCTTCATAAAACCGCGCATTGTAGGTGGCAACGTTCTCGGACCGTTAGTAACCCGAGGCATGTTCGAATTTCACATTGGGGAAGCGCTTTGCTACTTTCAGGGTGGGATCCATAAAACCAAAGGACGTGGTAAATATCAGACCAGCACCCTGGCGTGCCAGCCGGGTAATGGCCCGTTCGGCGTCGGGACCTTCAGCAACCTTTTCCACGAACACAGTTTCAACTTTGTCGCCCAGCTCTTTCTCGATGGCTAGGCGGCCCTGATCATGTTGGTAGGTCCAGCCATGATCGCCGACAGGTCCCACGTAGATGAAGCCGACTTTTAATTTGTCGGCGGCGGATGCGGCGCCCATGGCGAAGACCATCGCCAGAGACAACGCCATCAAACCGATGAGTTTTTTCACTGTTAGCTCCTTCTGCCTTACAAGTTTATATCTTTTCGCGGTGCTTGTTGTCTTGCCGCCTACGTCGTCCGCAAAGCGTTGGCGGTTGCTCATGCCCTACCTCTCGGGCGCGAATGGTTGGCCAATACAAGCCGGCGTGTTGACCTTGGCCAGGGTCTTGTTACCGGAAATAATTATCAACACAGCGATTGTAACAAGATAGGGGAGCGATGACAGCAGTTGCGATGGAATATCCACACCCAATGCCTGCACATACAGCCCCATGATCCAAACTGTTCCGAACAGATAGGCTCCTACAACCACCCTTTTCGGCATCCAGGTAGAAAACACTACTAATGCCAAGGCAATCCAACCTCGTCCCGAACTCATATTCTCTATCCATTGCGGCGTATAGGCTAGGGACAAATAGGCTCCTGCCAGGCCGGAACAGGCGCCACCAAAAGCGATGCAGCCATAGCGCACCCGGATCACATTGTAACCTAGGGCATGGGCCGAGTGATGGTTGCCGCCCACCGCAGTGATGATCAGGCCGATGCGGGTACGAAACAAAACGTAGGCGACGCCAGCCGTGCTGATCAGCGATCCGTAGACTAGAATGTCGTGGCCAAAGACGACAGGGCCAATAAAAGGAATGTCGCTTAAAACCGGAATGTTCAGGGCTTCGAGCTTGACCCCGGGCAGACCGGTAAAATTTTCACCAATCATGCCCGATAGCCCCAGGCCCAGTAGCGTCAATGACAGGCCGGTGGCCACCTGGGAAGTCATCAATGTCTGAGTCAGAAATGCGAATAGCAGAGACATAGCCACACCGGCTATTAGCCCTCCACACACGCCCAATATTGCGGAACCGGAGGTATAAGCGGCCACGAAACCACAAACCGCGCCCATGATCATCATGCCTTCCACGCCTAGGTTCAAGACACCTGAACGTTCTGTTACCAGTTCCCCGATCGCTGCCAGCAAAAGAGGCGTCGAAGCGGTAATGATGGTCAGAATAACCGATTCCAAGGCACCCATCGCGTCCGCCTATGCCTCTTTCGCGGCGCCGAAGCCAGGCGCCACTTTTATGCGGTAATGTATCAGGGTTTCACAGGCCAAGATCAGGAACAGAAGCATACCTTGGAAGACCTGTGCCATCCTATCCGAGATGCCAAGTTCGACTTGAGCTGCCTCGCCGCCCAGATAACTGATGGCCAACAGGATTCCGGCGAAAATGACTCCAATGGGGTTCAGCCGGCCCAAAAAGGCAACAATAATCGCCGTGAAGCCATAGCCAGGCGAAATAACCGGTTGCAACTGACCGCTGGGACCCGCTACCTCGCAAATTCCCGCCAGACCCGCCAAAGCGCCTGAGAGCAGGAAGCACGTCCAAATCACCCGTTTCTGCGCGAAACCGCCAAAAGCTCCGGCTCGGGGTGAACTGCCGATCACGCGAATTTCAAATCCCCGAAGCGACCGGCCCATCATCATCCAAAGCAACAGAGCCGCCACCAAGGCAAAGATGGCGCCGATATGAACGCGCCCTTCCCCCAGCAACGGCAGCAGTTGCCAACCTTCGAAAGAGACTGACTGCGGAAAATTAAACCCCTTGGGGTCTTTCCAAGGCCCGCGGATGACCCAATCTAACAAAAGTTGCGCCACGTAAACCAGCATCAGGGAGGTCAGAATTTCGTTGGCGCCAAAGCGGCTCTTCAACAAAGCCGGAATTGCCCCGAACAACGCCCCGCCAAGAACACCCATCAACAGCATCAAGATTAACACCACGGGTGACTGCCAGGTCGTGAAGTAAATGGGAATGGCAGAGCCAAACAGGGCACCGATGGTTAACTGTCCCTCAGCACCGATGTTCCAGACGTTAGCCGTATAACAAACCGCCAAACCTGTCCCGATCAAGATCAGAGGTGCCGCCTTAACAATCAATTCCTCAATAGACCACAGACTGGTTACCGGTTCCACGAAGTAGATGTACAACGCTTTGATGGGATCCAACCCCAGTCCGGCAAATATGAAGCCGCCAATGACCACCGTGATGCTCAGGGCGACAACCGGTGACAGCCAGATCATAGCTTGCGACTGCGCGCTCCGTTTTTCCAGAACGATCATCATGCCGCACCCGCGTTCGTGCCTTTTTCATGCGCACCCGCCATGAGCAGACCGATCTGCTCCAGGTTGAGCTCTTCTGAAAGATAAACTTCCGACAATTCACCGCGGGAGATCACAGCGATTCGATCGGCGACCTCAAATATCTCATCCAGGTCTTGGCTAATCACCAGCACGGCAGAGCCGCTACGCGCCAAATCTATCAAGGCCTGCCGGATCAATGCCGTCGCGCCGGCGTCCACACCCCAGGTTGGTTGATTGACTACCAGCACCTTCGGCTGCAGGGCTATTTCCCGACCCACGACGAATTTTTGCAGGTTGCCGCCTGACAAAGATTGGGCCTCTGGGTCCGGCGTCCCTTTGCGAACGTCGAACAGTTCGATCACGTTTGAACTCACGTTCTGGGCACCGTCGCTGTTGATCAGGCCCTTGCGCACGACGGCCTCGCTCACCGCGTGATGGGTCAGCACCACGTTTTCCGAGAGGGTAAAGTTTGGGATCGCACCGTGACCAATGCGTTCCTCAGGCACGAAGGCAGCGCCCCGGCGGCGGCGCTGGGTGATATCTTCCCGACCGGAAGCCGCGCCGCCGAATTTCACGGCGTCTTTGTTCGTACTGATGACCTCGCCGGATAAGGCTCCGAAGAATTCACCTTGTCCGTTGCCCGCGACACCCGCCACAGCAACGATTTCACCAGCCCGAACTGACAAATTGATGTTTTTCAACGACACACCGAACGGATCGTCTGTCTGTGTGGACAGATCATTTAACTCAAGCAATGGAGCCCCGGGAGCCGCCTCCTTGTCCGCCCTAACAGCCGCCACCTCGGTACCCACCATAAGAGCGGCTAAGGAAGCAGCCGTTTCCTGCTGCGGGTCAACGCGAGAAACCAGCTTGCCGTGCCTTAAAATGGTCGCATCATGACAAAGGCGCTTCACCTCTTCCAAGCGGTGGGAAATATACAAAACGCCACAGCCTTCACTAGCCAGCCGCTCTAAAGTGACGAACAGTTGGTCCGCCTCTTGAGGTGTCAGCACGGCAGTGGGCTCATCCATGACCAACAGGTGTGGTTCTTGCAACAGGCAACGCACGATCTCGATGCGCTGGCGCTCACCCACGGACAAATCAACCACCAGGGCATCGGGCCGCAGGGGCAGGCCGTAGTCATCGGATACCTTTTCGATGCGCCGGGCCATACCCTCAATTTTTTCGTCCGACGGCAGGGCTAAGGCAATGTTTTCGGTTACCGTCAAAGAATCAAATAGCGAGAAATGCTGAAACACCATGCCGATGCCCAATTCCCTTGCAGCAGCGGGATTGGGCACTGTGACCCGCCGTCCCTTCCAGTACAATTCGCCCGAAGTTGGCTGCAGAGAGCCATAGATAACTTTCACCAGGGTGGATTTCCCGGCGCCGTTTTCACCTAGCAAAGCATGAATTTCACCTGGTTTCAGAGATAGAGTGACATCGTCATTGGCGCGCAACGCACCAAATACCTTGGTGATATTGCGCGCCTCTAACAGGAATTCACCCGTATTGTTCACCCTCGGCAACCCTCCCGGCACGCATCAACGATTGTTGCTTGTTCTTCCGTACGCTGGCCCATTGTTCCATCCTGCATAGCAGATCCGCAACTACCGATGCACCGATGGCGTTGGGCTGCTTGGATTGGATGCCGGGAATGCCGATGGGACATACCATTTTCTCGATATCCTTGTCCGCCAATCCCGCCTGCCGCAGCCTTCGTCGGAACCGTGCCCGCTTAGTGTCCGAGCCAATCAGACCCACATAGGCGAATCGCCGCTCCAAGAGAGCAGCGCTGACCAGATCAAAATCCAGAGTATGACTGTGGGTCATAACCAGGATGAAGGCACCATCCGGCAAACCTTCCAATTCACCGACCGGGTCCAGTGATTCGATGGTGACCATGTGTCCCGGTACCACTTCGGGAAAAGGGTCATTGCGGGAATCTATCCAGACCACTCTGAAGTCCAGCGGCGCCAAAGCCAGCATCAAAGCTCTGCCCACATGGCCGGCGCCGAATAAGGCCAACGTCTGTTTATTAGCGCCGAATTGTTCCCTGATCCATCCGTCCCTCGCGGGATGGGTGGCCCCTATGACTGACCGCTCGACCTGCAACTCCCCTATTTTGCTTTCCGTTTCAAAAGCGCCCACCTTTTCTGCCTCGGCCAAGATACTCAGTTCCGCCAGTCGGGCCGGTTCAAAAACCTCCAGCAACAACGATACAGAACCACCGCAGCATTGCCCCAGATCTGGCCCCAGGGCCTGTTGTGATTGGTGCAAAGTGGGACCAAATCCATCGCTTTGGGTTTCCGTGATGGCGACTCGCGCCATAGCAATCGCCTCCCATTCTAGGGCGCCGCCGCCAATAGTGCCCGAGAACCCGCCATTGGCTAGGACTATCATACGCACGCCGGCCTCACGGGGGGCTGAACCCCTAGTTTGCAGAATAGTGACCATGGCGCAAATCTGATTAGACGCAAGTTGGGTGCAAATGGTATTCCAGACGCCCATAGTTCAGTCCGCCTGCATTGCCCGCACTGCACGAGCGATGGCTTCCGGCGTCGCCGGCGCATCTAAGGGCGGCACCCGCCCGGGGCACAGGCTAGCTATCGCATCGGTAATCGCGCTGAATACTGAGATCGCCAGCATAAGGGGTGGCTCGCCCACTGCCTTCGAGCGATAGATTGAGGGTTCCTTGTTGCCCTTGGAATCCCATAGAGAAACCCTAAAGTCCTCCGGCACATCGCTGGCGGTGGGAATTTTGTATGTGGATGGCGCATGGGTGGTTAGGCGCCCGTCTTCGTCGAACACCAACTCTTCCGTAGTCAACCAACCCATGCCCTGGACGAAACCCCCTTCGATCTGGCCTATATCCAGGGCCGGGTTAAGCGACTTGCCCACGTCATGCAGGACATCCACGCGATCCACCTGCATTTCTCCGGTCAGTATATCGATGGTAACTTCCGAACAGGCCGCGCCATAAGCGAAATAGAGAAATGGCCGGCCCGTAGCTGTATCCCGGTCCCAAGTGATTTTCGGGGTCGCGAAAAAACCCGTGGATGAAAGAGGAACCCGTTCCAGGAAACAAACTCTGGCCAGTTCGGCGAAAGACATGTCCCGCTTACCAAGCCGGACCCGGTTATTGGCAAATAGCACATCGCCCTTGCCAACCTGATAAAGCTGACAGGCAAGATCAGTCATGCGACCCTTAATGGCGGCGGCAGCACGTTTTGCTGCCATACCATTCAGGTCCGACCCAGATGACGCAGCCGTAGGCGTCGTATTGGGCACCTTGTCGGTCTTGGTCGCAGTGATCTGCACATTCTGAAAATCGATACCAAATTCCTCAGCCACCACCTGGGCGACCTTGGTATGCAGGCCCTGACCCATTTCTGTGCCGCCGTGATTAACCTGCACGGATCCATCCGTATACACATGCACCAGGGCACCGGCCTGGTTCAGATGCTTCAGGGTAAAGGCGATACCGAATTTGATTGGCGACAGGGCGATGCCCCTTTTGAGGAAACGGTTGGCCTTGTTGAAAGCGCGGACTTGCTTTCGCCTCTTCCTGTAGTCCGAGGTTTTTTCGAGGTCCCGCACCACTTTTGGCGCAATATTGTCGACCACTTTCATGCCATAGGGCGTCACATCCCGCCTCGGCCCATATAAATTGCGCTTTCGTACGTCCAGTGGATCCGTGCCCAAGCGGATCGCGATCTCATCCATCATGCGTTCGGCAAAAACCATGCCTTGGGGTCCGCCGAAGCCTC
>CAZDQC010000010.1:40210-56129 GCA_964507245.1 uncultured Rhodospirillaceae bacterium | reverse complement strand
TCTTTCATAATGGCAATACGATCAGCCAGGCGAAGCGCCTCATCGAAGTCATGCGTTATGAATAAAATTGTTTTGTTTAGAACACCCTGCAATCGAAGAAATTCATCTTGCATCTCTTTACGGATCAGTGGATCAAGCGCTGAAAAAGGCTCGTCCAAAAACCATATATCAGGCTCTACGGCGAGTGAGCGAGCGATGCCTACCCGCTGTTGCTGACCGCCAGACAATTCTCTTGGGAAGTAGTTCTCTCTTCCATCAAGGCCCACAAGATCGACCATGGCTTTGGCTCGTTTAATGCTGTCTTGGGTACTGCTGCCTTTTACCTGTAAGGGAAAGGCAATATTTTCTAGTACGGTTTTGTGAGGTAATAGGGCAAAACTCTGGAACACCATACCCATTTTATTGCGCCGAAGGTCGATGAGCTTTTTAGTACTCATGGCCAGCAAATCTTCACCGTCTATATAAATATTGCCGGAAGTAGCGTCCGTTAATCTTGATATACAACGAAGCAGTGTTGATTTGCCTGAGCCAGACAAGCCCATGACAACCAATAGGTCACCAGTGTGAACCTCAAAAGAGGCATTGTTAACCCCGACGATGCAGCCCGATTCCTGGAACGTTTTGGCGTCCACATTGCCCTTGGAATCCCGGAGCAATTTCTGTGCATTCTCGCCAAAAATTTTGTAGACAGAATCGCACTGAATAACAGGGTGTCCGTTTTGTGTTGTATGACCTGGCGACGACATAATTGGTTTCAAAAATGAATATTTACCTGTGAAGATACCACGATTTTACGGCTATGAAACTACTATCAGACCAAAAAAAACCCCCTCCTGGTTAAAACCTGGGAGGGGGTTAGAGATTTAGAATTTACAAGTTCTTACATTCCAACTCCAATCATTGGCTTCCAGATCTTTTCGTTGTCAGCCAACCACTTTTTACCAGCATCTGCATGGCTCATTTTATGAATGTCGACCAGTGCCGCCATTTCGCCAATCATCCCCGCAGTAAATGACATTCTGGAGAACGCCATATAAGCCGCCGGATGCGTTTTCGGGAACTTATAGTTGGCGGCTTTCTTCAGCCAGCCTTTGGGCGAGCCGCATTTGCTGTCACCACCATCTTGTTTTCTGCAACCAAGATAGTAAGGCGGCCACTCGATAAAGACAAAGCCCTCAGCATCGGTGAAGTTCGGTGTCCAGTTAAAGGTTAGTGTCGCACGTCCTTCTTTTTTCGCAGCAACATGGTCAGCCCATAATGCATCAGCACTACCGGCAAACTTAACAACCCATTTATCGCCTAACAGAGCTTCAACACGATCAGGGTATTCCTGGCCATGCCAACTTTGGGGACCTTCTAAAATACGGCCCTTGCCGCCAGAATCAGGAGTTGCAAATACGTCTGCACATTTCAATAGTGCTTTGTAATCTGGAAGACCGGGGCACAGGTTTTTATCAATAACCCATTGAGGTACACCCACTTCTTCCAATGTCATCGCAGCATGTGTTCCGGCATCGATTAATCCGCCTTTTGCCATTGCGGCATAAAAGGACTTTCCAAACGTAGACTGCCAGACTTCATGCGATATGGTGACATCACCGTTTCGAATGGACTCATAAACCGCTTGAGTGTCCGCAGATACATATTCAACTTTGTTGCCCATGCTCTCAAAAATTCCGCCAATCACATAAGCCATGACCACCTGGCTTGACCAGTTGTGTGTCGGAATGATGATTGGCGCGCTCGAATCTTTCGCCAGAGCTTGACCTGAGGCAAAAGCCAAAATGGTTGAGAAGGCAACTGAAGCAATTTTATTCGTAAGATTCTTCACTTTCTTTCTCCTTGTTGAGACAGCATTTCAACTGCAAGTATCTATGGAACATAATTTTATATTACAGTTCAGCGGCTGCCTATTGGTTTAATGTTATGTCGCTCTAAATTAGCAAGCAAACTAATTTTTATCTCCTTTCTAATGATGACTTCGTTCATATGGAACTAACTAAGATAATGTACTAATCAACTGGCCTATAATTTCAGGCCTCCCTTGCGCCCGTTGCGTAGATGCCTGTGTTAATTGCACTACTTTTCCAATCCGGTTCAAACCCAAGTATTGCAATGTGGGAGTTGAGATTTGGGTTGAAAAGGAGGTTGTGCCACCAAGTCGCCTGGTAGTTTGGATGAGACGTCTTAAGTTTTGTTATTTTGCATCTGAGTTTAAAGTTATGGCCATACGCATCAAATTCTAGGCGGCAAATGCCTGCTTTTTCGAGTGCTTTCGCACTATAAGAATTCGGCATAAACGTTGCCGTCAACACGTCGGAAAATTCCCGATGCTTTTGATAATATGTCTCGGACAAAAACTGAAGAGCCTTATCGCGCCGCTCTGCGGGATCATTCGTATGCTTGAAAATGTGCTGCAGTTCGGGTGTTTTCGAATGGGCCTGCAACTTGCAAATGACGGTAACGATTTGTCCAAGCGGTTCTGATGCCATTTCTGAATAGGCGTATGGAGTTATCGCGTCATCGGGCCGTCCTAAATTTTCGCGCATAGCGATTTGCCGCACGCGGCATTGCCAACCCATGAATTTATCGCGGAGCGGCGTCCAGGTTTCCGAATTTTTATGAATTGGCGCGATCGAATTCATCGCTTCATCACTTCCGATCGAGTCAACCAGTCAGCGCCACGAACAACAGCTACTATTCCAAAGGCGGACACTTCTTCCAAAGTAGCGAGAACTCCGGCCTTTGGTCCAGTCTGTAGACAAGCAACACTTAATGATCGGGCCATGCGTCAAATCTTCCTGTATGCTTTCCTCAGGTTGACCAAAGGATGACGATCAGACATCTGGAATTTAATCAGCAACTCCCGCGCGATCATGTCCCTATCTTGTTGGTTATCTGGCAAATTGATTGAAGCAGGTATCTGCACCCAACCATTGATATTTCGATCAAATACGGCAGGGTTTCCTTCTTCATAACCCATGTGGACATCTTCAAGCCAATTGAGATCATCCCAACCCATGATCCCGATGTATTTCTGGAGGAATGGCGTGATCCGCTCATAATCCGGCACAAGGTTCACGTCATACCGGTATCCAATGTGCTGGCCGATTTCCTTTTCGCGGTCGCTTTCAAGTCCGGACGCGTCGTTTAAAAATTGATCAACATCCTTAATCTCAGAGCCGCGGTATTCTGTTCCTGCCATATTACTGGTCCCCTAGAGATGGTGATAGTCTTCAACACCAACGGTGTGGTTGGTGCCGGCAAGTGGCACGCCGGCCATGGCGGATGCTTCCATCGTAAGTGCAGCGAGATCTTCTGGCTCCAACGAATGTATATTCGTCTTACCACAAGCACGTGCGAACATTTGCGCCTCGATGGTCAATGTGTGCAGAAAATTATACACCCGCTCCGCAGCCTCATCCGGATCAAGGCGTTTGCGCAATTCCATATCCTGGGTTGCCACACCAACGGGGCATCGACCCGTGTGGCAATGATAACAATGCCCTGGGGCAGCGCCAATTTCAGCTTCGTAGTCGGCTTCGGGAATATCCTTGTTGCAGTTGAGCGCCATCATCACCGAATGACCGATGGCAATCGCATCCGCGCCGAGCGCTATAGCCTTGGCAACATCGGCGCCATTTCGGATACCGCCTGCGTAAATAAGCGTTATTTCACCGTGCTTACCAAGATCGTCAATAGCCTTACGCGCTTGCCGAATAGCCGCCATACCCGGCACACCAGTTTCTTCAGTCGCCAAATGTGGGCCAGCCCCGGTTGAACCCTCCATGCCATCAATGTAAATGGAATCGGGGTCACACTTAACAGCCATTCGCACGTCATCATAGACGCGCGCCGCACCAAGTTTCAGTTGGATCGGAATTTGCCAATCTGTCACCTCGCGAATTTCCTGTATTTTCAAGGCGAGATCGTCTGGTCCTAGCCAGTCTGGGTGACGCGCAGGAGAACGCTGATCGATACCAGCCGGCAAAGATCGCATTTCAGCAACCTGGTCTGTTACTTTCTGGCCCATAAGGTGACCACCGAGGCCAACCTTACAGCCCTGCCCAATAAAAAACTCACAGCCGTCAGCTAGTATCAGATGATTGGGGTTAAATCCGTATCGAGACTGAATGCATTGGTAAAGCCATTTTGTCGAATACCGCCGTTCATCAGGGATCATCCCGCCTTCACCAGAACAGGTTGCCGTCCCCGCCATAGTGGCCCCTCTGGCCAATGCAGTTTTGGCTTCATATGACAGCGCCCCAAAACTCATGCCAGTTACATAGATTGGAATTTCCAATTCAATGGGTCTCTTCGCACGCGGACCGATCATTGTCTTTGTTTCACATTTCTCGCGATAACCCTCGATTACAAAACGGGTCAATGTGCCAGGAAGAAACGTCAGCTCATCCCAATGCGGGATTTTCTTGAAAAGCGAAAACCCGCGCATCCTGTATCGACCGAGCTCGGACTTGACATGGATATCGTCAATTACGTGTGGCGGGAATACGAAAGAGTCACCCAGACGGAATGTGTCGCGTTCGAGGCTCTTCTTAATTTTCTTGTTCATTTTGTCTCTTTCCCAACCTCTAAAGAATTATCTTCTTTTCAGTAGGCTCAAGGTTGTCGTAGTTCCACAGCTGTTTTCCCGCCACGACTTTGGTAAAATGTTCAACCCCATTCTCTGGCAGCAACTCGTACTGGCTAAGCTTACGTGTCAGCCACGATTTGTCAGTATCTGTCAGGTCTGCTTCCACTGCATCAACGCCCAGCGAGCGAATTTCGCCGCCGATATAAATCGTTCCGTCATAGATTGAATCGCCTAGATCCTTCCCGGAATTTCCACACACTACAATGCGGCCGCGTTGCATCATGAAACCGGAAAGAGCGCCAGTATCGCCGCCAACGATTATCGTCCCGCCCTTCATGTCTATGCCTGTGCGAGATCCGACCGAGCCGCGACAAACCAAATCACCGCCGCGGAGGGCGGCGCCAAAAGTTGAACCCGCATTCTTCTCAATAAGGATTGTGCCAGACATCATGTTCTCACCGCACGACCAGCCGACGCGGCCGCTGATGCGTACATTCGGGCCATCGATCAGGCCAACACCAAAATACCCGAGCGAACCCTCAAATATTAGGTTCAATTTGCTTAGGATACCGACGCCGATCGAATGCTTCCCACGAGGATTCTTGATCACGATTGTCCCGTAGCCTTCAGCCATTAAATCGCGGATTTTTGTGTTCACCTCGGTCGACGTCATCTCGTCTGTATCAATTTCGGTCCTTTTGTTGAAATCGACGTCGGGCGCCCAGGGATATAGGAAGCGCTCTTCCTCATCCGGGCTGAATTCGATGAGCAATGACCGCCCGGAAAGTTGCTCCGTCGTCATACCCAGCGCATTCACCCGCTCGTCCTGGGTCATGGTTTTAAGTTCGGCATCGGTCAGGCTTGCCATACTCTCACCTCCTCATCATAAGGATCGTAAGTATCGATTTCCTGTGGGAGGATCGATCGGATTGCCACTTCTTCCGATGCCATCGCGATGAGCTCTTCACTCTCATATAGCACCAGTGGTTTAGCTGCCATCGTGTCCTTGGCCATACCCAATTCATCGTTGGTCGCAACTAGATAGGTGAATACACCATCGATCTCCTCAACGGATTGGCTCAGGCTTTCTTCAAGACTGACGCCATGAGCTAGATTGTGGGCCGTGTACACGGCCAACAATTCAGAATCGCAATCGGACATAAACCGATTTCCTCTGCGCTCCATTTCCCGACGCATGATCCAATAATTAGTAATCTGACCGTTATGTACGACGGAAATGTCGTTATATGGAAAAGCCCAATAGGGGTGCGCAGATCGGATATCTACATCGGACTCGGTTGCCATTCTGGTGTGGCCGATAGCGTGGGTGCCGTTGAAGTCTTTGAGTCCATACGCATCGCCGACTTCGTTAGCGTCGCCCAGGTCCTTGATTAATTCCAGTCCGCTGCCAAGTGAGAGAATTTCTACGCTGTCAATTTCTTCTATATGGCGGGCCATATCCTCTGTGTCATCGTCGGTACGAATTACATAACGGAGCGCATAATCCGTTGCAGCATCCTGTTCCTTGATTTCTGCACCATGTAAAATGATGCGCCGTTCAACCTCGGCAATTCTTTCTGCAATTTTATCCTTAATATCATGGCCAGTGGCCATGTCCTCTTTTTCGGCTACTTTGATACGCATTACATAGTCACCAAGATTAGGAGGACCATAGACCGCAAAACCAGTTGAATCAGGGCCACGGTGTTTTAGCGCCATAAGCATCGATGTCATTTCGTTGCCAACATTCGAACTACTGCCGCGATGTATAATTCCAGCAATTCCACACATGCAGTTCGTACTCCCTCTAATTATTCATGGGCTGTAAACACAGCTCACATTGATTTGCCACATGCCTATGTTGGTGTCGCGCCTAAGGCAGGCATTCCATGTAGGTTTCATTATCCCAGTCAGTAACAGTCGACATGAACCTTGCCCACTCGTCCGATTTGTATTCGTGAAAAAGACGATACATTTCGCCGGGCATGCCGCGTTGTACAACTTCATTCTGCTCAAGCGCCTCAAGCGCTTCGCCCAACGACATGGGTAGCTTCTTGACTTGTTTGCCGGCCTCCATCGCCTCATAAATGTTCCTCTCTTCCGGCTCACCGGGATCTAGTTTGTTGTCAAGCCCATCGTCGGCCGCCGCCAAAATCACAGAGCCCATGAGGTAGGGATTGACCATTGAATCCACCGATCTGTACTCAAACCGCCCTGGCGCTGAAACACGCAAACCGGTGGTTCTGTTCTGAAAACCCCAATCAGCAAAAACCGGAGCCCAGAAGCCCGTATCCCACAATCTTCGGTATGAATTCACTGTCGAACAGCCAATCGCCGTCAATGCCTGTAGGTGCTGTACAATGCCGCCAATTGCTTCGAGACCGGTTTTTCCAGGCAATTGCGGATCGTCAGTATCAGGCATAAATGTATTGTCACCGCCTTTTACGTAAAGATAGTTTCCAGCCATGCCAGGTAGATTTGCAGGATCGTTTCCCGTCGGACAAAGAACGTCTTCGCCGCCATACCACAAGGACATATTATGATGACAGCCGGAAGCTGAGACACCCATAAAGGGCTTCGTCATGAAACATGCGAAAATACCGTGCTCACGGGCGACCTGAGCACAAATTTGACGATAAGTCGTTAACCGGTCGGCATTACGCAAAACGTCATCGAACATCCAATTGAGTTCGAGTTGACCTGGCGCATCCTCATGGTCTCCCTGGATCATGTCCAGACCCATGGCGCGTGCGTACTCTATCACTCTCATAAAGACGGGTCGCAGGCTCTCAAATTGATCTATGTGATAACAATAAGGCTTTGAAAAACCGTCCGTTGGTTTTCCATTTTCGTCAAATTTTAGCCACATCATCTCTGGCTCGGTGCCCATGCGGAGCCGAAGACCACCATGTTTATCAGAAAAATCGTCGTGCAGACGCCTCAGATTACCGCGGCAATCTGCTGTCAAAAACGTCCCGGCATCCTCACGCTCCTCGCGGTTTCTGAATAGTGTACAATAGAAGCGCCCAACACGTTTGTCCCAGGGCAGTTGCATGAACGATTCGGGTTCCGGAATTCCGACCAACTCCGCCGCCTCGGGACCGTAACCTAGATACTCACCAGATCTATTTGTGAAGAGGTTGACTGTCGAGCCGTATACAAGTTGAAAGCCCCTTTCAGCGACTGTTTCCCAGTGATCCGACGGAATGCCCTTTCCCATGATTTTGCCGGTCACGGAGACAAACTGCAGGTATAGGTATTCGATACCTAGAGCGTCAATTCTGGCGCGGACTTCCTTCACCTTTTCCGCCCGACCTTCGGCTTCGACAAACCGTTCAATGTCCATAGTGCCCATGCTCTTTACTCCCCAATTGTGCCGCGCGAAATCTTGGTTTCCGGTTGCTGTTTATTCGTCCCCGTATGCCTGTTAACTCCATGGAAACGGGCTGTTCGAAACAGGATGCAATTCACCTTTTTCATATCGGTTAAATCGGAATGGTCTCAATAGCTCTTGCTCATCTCCCATAATTTCATTTGCCATAAGCTGGCCGACACCAATCATTTTGTATCCATGATTACTGTCAGCAATGATGCTGACATTTTCATGAAAACGATCAAATACTGGGAAGCTATCCGGAGTAAAACATCCAATGCCACCCGACGGCTCGCGATGATAGTGAGGCATCAGCCCTTCGAACCGGCCGTGGCAATGGGATAGTGCTGAAACCCACATGTGGGCAAACTCGGGACCTGACACGAATTCAGGACTCGAGGGCCCATAAGGGTCGATTGAGACATCATCAACAGCAGTCTTAACTTCATAAGGAGCAGCGCCGCCTTGTATGCCACCAAAATGCGCGTCCGGCTTGTAGTAGATGCCCCACATGTCTTCGGTAATTAGGGACCCGTCCACTTCGGAAATTAGCGGCGCGTCGGTATCTACGTGAATGACCGGCGGCTCCTTGCCTTCATTGGTTTTTAGGATATTGGGATCGACCTCCAGCATGCCTTCCTCGAGCTGCCAGAACCGCCACATGTCCACGCCATCGTGATATTGCCCATCGGGGCCTTTGATAGTGATCTGTTTAGGTAATCCAAGCATATCCCAGAAGTTACGGACCCACGGCCCTGCGGCGATTACCAAATGTTCGCAATTGATAACGCCCCTATCAGTCTCAACCGATCGAACAGCATCCGAACTGTTTTCCGCGTTGAGCCCCAGGACTTCAACGCCGGTCAATATGCGAACACCAAGGTCTTCAGCCTTCTTTGCTAGGCCATAGATGGAATTTGTGTTGTTGGCGAAACCACCACGTTTTTCATGCAAGATTGAAGTGATATTTTGAGCTCGCCAGTCGTGAAATATGCCACGCATGTAGCTGGTCGACGCGTTCGCGCCTTCGATGAATTTGCTTTCATACCCTATTGCATTTTGCTCCGAGAATATCTGCGCGACATCGTCGCGCATTGCTTCACAGGAAATTTGCATGTATCCGACTGGGTGATAGCTAAAAGCTTCCGGATCGCTTTCCCAGACACCGACAGAATGCGCCATCAAATTACGCATTGCTGGCTGAAAATAATTGTTGCGGATTACGCCGCAGGCGATGCCAGAGGCTCCCGCAGCAATTCCGCCCTTGTCGATGACAATCACGCGGCCTTCGGATTCCTCACCGGCTTCCGCCAAGCGTTCAGCCAAACGCCAGGCTGTAGAAAGTCCATGGATCCCGGCACCAATAACTAGATAATCAACCTGCTCAGGAAACGCCAAGAATTCCTCCCCAATTTTATTACCTAGGCCCTTATTGCAGCCCACAAATTTCTTTATTTACAAATAACCTTGCCAAAAATTAGGACCAAAAAGCAACCACTTTAACGCCAATTTTGGCTAATTGGTTGAATTTTATTAATTTTGGTACTATTTTGGCCTAGAATTTGGCGAACGTCATAATGTGTGATTAATGAGAAAACGTGGATCGGCTGAAATTGCTGGGCTCCTACGCCAAGATATCCGGCAAGGCAATCTGATATCACAGGATCGCCTGCCGGCCGAACGCCTACTAGCTGAGACCTATGCCGTAGCGCGTGGAACAGTTCGGGAAGCCTTAAACCAGTTAGCTAATGACGGCCTAGTCGAAATCCGCAGAGGAAGCGGCACATACGTATTAGCCAATGATACCTATGCCACGAACCCAGTCGTCGAAAACGCAACCCCGCTTGAATTAATCGATGCCCGATTTGCGCTCGAGCCCCACATTTGTCGCCTCGCAGTGCTAAATGCACGCACCCAAGATCTCGAAAAAGCAGAAGAATTGGTGGTGCAAATGGAGAATTGTATAGAAGAACCGGCACAGTTCTCAGTATGCGATACGGCGTTCCATACTTTGTTGGCCGAGACAACAGGAAATAGATTGTTAATTTGGGTCGTCGCGCAAATTAATGGCGTCCGGAACCAAGATCAATGGGCTCGAATGCGCCAACTGACACTTAATAAGACTACCATTGCAGGATACAATGCCCATCACCGTGAGGTTTTCGAAGCGATCCGAAACAGAGAACCGGAACGGGCGGCAACAGTCATGAAGCAACACCTAGAGGCAGCGCGATTATCCCTGACACGTGCCGCATCCACCTGATATCCTCCACGTCAAACCTGGGCTGTGGCCTGCAACCAGTTAATATAGACCCGCTCTGCCATGTTATTGAATGATGTCATTTGATCGTCACACGATGACTGCAGGACAGATGTTCCATTTTCGCCATGGACGGCATCTAGCAGTAATTTGTGGTCTGGAATTGCCGTCCAATTGGCCACAAATTCCGGATCGACCTCTAAGTGAAACTGCACGGAGTATGCCCTCGGGCCCCAACTCATGGCCTGCACAGAGCAAGTTGGTGAAGTTGCTAGGCACGATGCACCAGCAGGCATTTTTGTAACCTCTGAGCTGTGCCACTGCAAACATTGGAAGACGTCTGGAATATCATCAAAAAATATCCCGGTAGCGCCTTCTTCTGTGAGTTTCGCTGATAAAACGCCAATTTCCGGCTGTTTTGATTTAGCGCATTCTCCACCCAGGGCCGTAGCCAAAAGCTGATGCCCCAGACAAAACCCCAGAAACGGCATGCCCCGCTTTTCAACTGCTTCACTAATCAATTCGATTTCGTCACGGAGCCAGGGATAACGTACTTCTTCCCAAGCGTCCATTATACCGCCCATCACCCATAAGGCATCAAACCCGTCCAACGGTGGCAAGTTTTCGCCCTCGTCTAATAGGACCGGCAACCAGTCGTGCCCGTCCTCACTTAGATATTGCCGAAAAATGCCAGCATGCTCGATCCTGTTATGTTGGAGGATCAAAATTCTCATAAAACTGCCCTTTCATTGGACAGACGTCCAACCCACCGGACCATCTGCAAGGCATCAAATTAGTCGGCTCTTTTCGTGGAAGCAAATTCACCTGACACCACTAACGAAGCGATGTAGGCGACTGGCCATATCGAACGCCGAAGCAATACGAAAAATGCGCCGAGCTCGAGAAGCCAGTTGCGTTGGCTATTTGATTAATCGGCAATGGCGACCGCATCAACAATCCTCTCGCTTTTTCCAGCCGCAAGTTACGATAAAAATCCATAGTCGATCGGTTGAGTTTAATGCGGAATAGACGATTTAGCTGCCGCGGACTAATGCCAGTGAGCAAAGCCAACTGCGAAAGCGTTAATGGATCAACGATATGGTTTTCCATTGCTTCTATAGCGAGCACTACCGCCTGGCTTGTCGTACCGTAACGTTCGGTGATCCCAGCTCGTTGTGGCCCACCTGAGGGTCGAACTTCCGTGTGCATGTACCAATCGCTCACCTGTTGGGCGAATTTCGCTCCATGGTGTTCGGTGATTAACGCATTCATAAGATCCAGAGGAGCAATGCCGCCTGCACAGGTGATGCGGTCCCGGTCAATGACATACAATGTTCGTTCAATTTGCAAGTTCGGCGATATCTCCGCCAACAGGCCGGCGTGCTCCCAATGGACGGTCATGCGGCGCCCCCCCATTACACCGGCTGCGGCCAACACAACGGGTCCACCAGATATGCCGGCAAGGGTGACTCCACGATTTGCGATATGGCGCAACCATTGAAATGTCCTCTGGTCTTTGAATTTTGTCGGATCGCCACCTGCAATTATGAACAATATATCAAAATCGACATGCTCCCCGACATACGCTGTTGCATTGATTGTTGCACCACTGGAGCTAGTCGCACGCGATCCAAATTCCGCAATATGTCGGATATGATAAAGAGGACGCTCAGCGAGAAGGTTCGCAGCCCGAAGTGGCTCGACGACTGCTGAATACGACATTAGGGCAAATCCATCGATCAACATAAGACCGATACGGATTGGGCCGAATTTGCTAAGCGATTTGTCCATTTATTGAAAAAAACCGTCTTTTTTCGGACTGTCAAGCTGATAATTCACGCTGAATAATGCGAACGCATTGGACCATCGGGATAACAAAACAAATGAAATATTCTGGATGGGAAGTTATTCGGCAGGCCCTAACCGGCAATAGGGGCTGGAAACGCCTGTGGCGAGACCCCGAGCCAAAAGCCTCTTACGATGTCATCGTGGTGGGCGGTGGCGGGCATGGGCTTTCCACGGCCTACTATTTGGCAACGGTATACGGCCTCACTAACGTGGCAGTACTTGAAAAGGGCTGGCTTGGTTCGGGCAATGTTGGCCGAAACACTACAATCATCCGCTCAAACTACATGATGCCGGGAAACGAGCCATTCTACGAGTTTTCCTTGAAGCTATGGGAAAATCTCGAACAAGATTTTAACTACAATGCCATGGTCTCCCAACGTGGGATCGTTAATCTATTTCATTCCGACCCGCAACGCGACGCGTTTGCCCGTCGGGGCAATGCCATGCGCATGTCAGGCGCCGATGCCGTCCTATTGGATGAACAGGGCATCCGTGAATTGTGCCCATTTCTTGATTTCGAAAACGCACGTTTTCCCATAAAGGGTGGGTTGCTGCAGCCACGCGGCGGCACAGTTCGCCACGACGCTGTGGCCTGGGGCTACGCGCGGGGTGCCGATAGCCGCGGCGTCGATATTATTCAAGAATGTGAAGTCCAGGGTTTTAAAATTGAAAATGGGCGATGCACCGGCGTTGAAACAACACGCGGCTCCATTTCCGCAAAAAAAATTGCAGTTTGCGTTGCTGGCTCTTCCAGTCACGTCATGGCAATGGCTGGCATACGCTTGCCAATTGAGAGCCATGTCCTGCAGGCTTTCGTTAGCGAAGGCATCAAACCGTTGCTGCCCGGCGTCATAACGTTTGGAGCCGGTCATTTTTATGTTTCTCAATCCGACAAGGGTGGCCTGGTGTTTGGCGGTGACATTGATGGCTACAATACATACGCACAACGGGGAAATTTACCGGCCGTAGAAGACGTATGTGAAGGCGGAATGGCGATTATGCCGATGATTGGTCGCGCACGAATTCTTCGCATGTGGGGCGGTTTGGTGGATATGTCGATGGATGGTTCGCCCTTTATCGACAAAACACATATTGATGGCCTCTATTTTAATGGTGGCTGGTGTTATGGCGGTTTCAAGGCAACACCTGCAAGCGGCTATTGTTATGCACATTTACTAGCAAACGACGAGCGGCACCCCCTGGCAGCCGAATTGCGCCTGGATCGGTTCTTGCGCGGTCACCTCATCGACGAAAAAGGCGTCGGCGCACAGCCGAACCTGCACTGAGGGTCACTAGAAAATGATTATCGACCACCCCCTTCTTGGACCGCGCGACGCAATGGAATTCACATATTTAGGTGACGCATCACTAATTGAACGCCCCGATTGGCAAGCTGAAAACGCCGCATCGGCGTTCTATGAATATCTCTACTTGCGCGACAACCGCGCCGGAGACATCCGTGAATTATGGTTTCATGAACAGGGTGATCGTTCATGGCTGGTGGTAACACGCGACACCCTAACTCATGAAATCAAGAGTGTTGAATTGGCTCGGGACGTCGCGATCGCCGCAGGGCGGGGTGCATGACCCAGGCCAACCGGATAAATGGCGGCCTGATTGATCGCAGTCGACCGCTTGAATTCCGTTTCAATGGCCAACGCCTTACTGGCTTCGCAGGCGATACACTGGCATCAGCTCTTGTTGCCAACAGCCAAAGAGTCGTCGCGCGGTCATTCAAATATCATCGTCCGCGCGGTATTTTTTCCGCGGGCTCGGAAGAACCAAATGCACTCGTTCAACTGCGCAACGGCGCTCATCAGGAACCCAATACACGGGCAACAGTAGTGGAGTTGTTTGATGGCCTGGAAGCTACAAGCCAAAACCACCGCGGCCCATTAGCATTCGATTTAATGGCCATCAACGATGTGATTTCACCCTTTTTAACTGCTGGATTTTATTACAAGACCTTCATGTGGCCCAAGGCATTCTGGGAAAAGGTGTATGAACCTATCATCCGGGCTTCGGCTGGACTTGGTCGGCTATCGGGCGACGAAGATCCCGACTGCTACGACAAAGGTTTCTTGCATTGCGACGTATTGATCATCGGCGCCGGGCCAGCTGGCATTGCGGCTGCCCTCGCTGCAGGCCGCGCCGGCGCACGCGTCATACTGGCCGACGAAGATTTCCTCATGGGCGGTCGATTGAATGCCGAGACATTTGAGGTAGAAAGACAATCCGGCACCGACTGGGCGGCTAAATCAGTCGCTGAACTCTGCTCCCTTGCCAATGTTCGTTTGTTGACGCGCACAACCGTATATGGCGCATTCGATCATGGTATTTATGGCGCAGTCGAACGCATGACTGATCATTTGCCGGCATCAAATCGAAATCCGCGGCAGGTGTTATGGCGCATCTATTCAAAACGTGCTGTCCTTTGCGCAGGAGCGACGGAAAGATCCATCGCCTTTGGCAACAACGACCGGCCAGGCGTCATGCTCGCCGGTAGTGTCCGGGCCTACGTCAACCGATGGGGCGTGGCACCAGGAAAACGGATAGCAGTGTTCACCAACAATGACGATGGCTGGCGGACGGCGCTTGATCTCTCTGCAAAAGGGATTGAAATCGCAGCTGTGATCGACGTCCGCAACCAACCAGCCCCGTTTGAGCTGCCTGACGCGACTATCAGGATTGGCGGCAGGGTCGTTAATGCTTCAGGCCGGAAAGGATTGAATTCACTTCAACTCACGAACGGGCAAATTATCCATGCGGACTGCCTGGCAGTTTCCGGAGGCTGGAGCCCTAACGTACAGCTAACCTGCCACCAACGGGGCAAACCGATATGGCGGGATGATATCGCCGCTTTCGGGCCGGGAAAAGACTTGCCGGTAGGCATGGTGGTCGCAGGCGCCGCTAATGGATCTATGACGCTGGCCGCCGCCCTGAGAGAAGGTCATGAAGCCGGAAACGCCGCAGCAATTGCCACGGGGTACGAACCAACTGTCAGTCTCGTCGCCAATGCTGACGGAGAACCAAGCGGCGTGCTTGCATTCTGGCATGTCGGCGAAAGCAAGGCTCGCGCATGGCTTGATTTGCAAAATGATGTGACTGTCAAAGATCTTAAAATCGCGCAAACTGAAGGTCTTTACTCTGTAGAGCACCTGAAACGCTACACTACTCTCGGCATGGCAACGGACCAAGGAAAGACAGCGAACGTCCCAGCTCTTGCAATCATGGCCGAGCTATTAGGCAAATCTATACCGGAAACAGGAACGACAATTTTTCGGCCGCCGTACACGCCGGTTCCCATTGGCGCATTCGGCGGTCGCTCCCGTGGGAAGCATTTCCGGCCAACTCGCCTTGCGCCGAGCCATGGGTGGGCTGAAGAACAAGGTGCGATATTCGTCGAAACCGGAATGTGGTTGCGGGCGCAGTGGTTTCCACGAAGCGGGGAAACTCATTGGCGGCAATCCGTTGATCGTGAAGTCGCACAAACTCGTTCATCTGTAGGTGTTTGCGATGTTACGACTTTGGGAAAAATCGATATCCAGGGTAAGGATGCCGCGGCATTTCTAAACAAGATCTATGCCAACGGCTTCGCCAAACTTCCGGTTGGGAAGACACGTTATGGCTTAATGCTGCGCGAAGATGGCATAGCGATGGACGACGGCACGACTGCGCGTCTGTCAGAACATCATTTTGTCATGACGACAACCACCGCCAATGCAGTAGAAGTATTCCGCCATATGGAGTTTTGCCGACAATGCCTTTGGCCTGGCCTCGACGTGCATCTGATTTCAGTAACGGAGCAATGGGCCCAATTCGCAGTCGCGGGGCCAAATTCGCG
>CAZDQC010000010.1:25094-40110 GCA_964507245.1 uncultured Rhodospirillaceae bacterium | reverse complement strand
GCACTTGGGGTCATGCGTATTGAGAAGGGCCATGCCGCCGGAAATGAACTCACGGGTCAGACCACTGCCCGAGACCTTGGTATGGCTCGCATGGTGTCGAAGAAAAAAGATTGTATTGGCAGTACCCTTTCTGAACGCCCCGAACTCAACCGCGAAGACGGATTAGCCCTTGTCGGTTTTTTTCCAGTTAATCGCGACGATGAATTGATGGCCGGAGCTCACTTTGTCAAACAGGACAACGCAGCCACGCTTGAAAATGATGAAGGTTGGATGACATCGGTCGCCTATTCCCCCAGTCACGGCCATTCCATCGGACTTGGTTTTATCAAACAGGGTGCGGATCGCACCGGTGAAGTCTTGACTGCAGTCGACATGGTCCGGGACAAAAGCGTCAACGTCGAAATCGTTTCACCGCATTTTATCGACCCCGAGGGAGAACGTCTTCGTGTTTGAGCAGACATTGACAGCCACCACCTCACTTGCGGGATTCGAGAGGCAGAACGCTGATGTTTCGCTGTCAGAAATCACAGATTTCGCTCTGGTTTCAATGGCCATTCCACTTGGCGGCAGGACGGCCTTGCAAAACGAAATGACAGTGAAATTTGGCGCTAACTTCCCTGAATGCGGCAAATCTACAGTCTCAACAGATGGCGGCACGCGGTTCCTGGGCATGCAAAGGGATCAGACATTCGCTCTGTTCAAGTTTCAGGGTGACGACGCCGTCAGTGAAATTGCCAAGGCCTTGGGTGAGACCGCTTACTACACGGACCAATCTGACAGTTGGGCAATGCTTCGGATTTCCGGACCAAGGGCCCGCAATACTTTGGAGCGGATCTGTCCGCTCGATCTTCATCAGGACGTCTTTGCGCTTGGAGCGGTAGCCAGAACTATGATGGAACATCTGGCCGTAATTATCTTGAGAACGGATAAAGACGCCTTTCTTCTAATGTCACCGCGTTCATCTGCAAGTTCCTTCTTGCATACACTCGAAACAACAATCAAACACGTTCTCTAGCGTGCCGAGGAATTTTATGACCGCAGCAAAACCACCCCACGGAATTTGGAAGGACGGTTCAGGCCGCGGCCGCCACACGACCAAGGGAAGGCAGCTGGACAGGAGTGCCCTCGACCAAGTCCAGAAACTGCTGGGTGATAAGCCACGGAGACGAGATTTATTAATCGAGCATTTACATCTCATCCAGGATGCTTACGGGTATCTCTCGGATTCACACTTACATGCGCTTGCCGAAGAGATGCAGATTTCGATGGCGGAAGTGTTCGAAGTGGCAACTTTCTATGCTCATTTCGACGTTGTCCGCGAAGGCGAGGCCCCACCTCCTAAGCTCACGATCCGCGTCTGCGAGTCTCTGTCCTGTGAATTGGCCGATGCGGACTACTTATTCGAGGCACTCACGGATGGTTATGCAGATGGTGGCGAAATCAGGGTTGTAAAAGTCCCTTGCATAGGCCGCTGTGATACCGCCCCTGCGTTGGAAATCGGTCGCCACCACATTGGCTGCGCCACGGCAGACAAAGTCGCTGATGCTATCGACACTGGAAACTTCAATGTCCACATTCCTTCGTACCAATCTTTGTCTGATTATTTAGCCCATGATGGCTATGAAACACTGAAAGGGTTTCGTGCCGGATTGTCCGAGCCGAATGAAATAGAAGAAAAACTGTTAGCCGCGGGCCTGCGAGGATTAGGTGGCGCTGGATTTCCGGCGGGACGCAAATGGTCATTCGTTCGTGCAGAAACCGGTATACGTTACCTAGCCGTCAATGCTGACGAGGGTGAACCCGGTACGTTCAAGGACCGCCATTATCTTGAGCGCGAGCCACATTTATTTCTCGAAGGATCATTGATTGCGGCATGGGCCATCGAGGCTGAGAAAATCTACATATATTTGCGCGATGAATATCCAGCTGTCTTGGAAATCCTGCGTAAAGAGATTTCGGCGCTCGAAGAGAACGGAATGATTGACCCCGGTTTCATCGATCTTCGACGAGGCGCTGGTGCCTATATTTGCGGCGAAGAATCCGCAATGATTGAGTCAATTGAGGGCAAACGTGGCCTTCCGCGACATCGTCCGCCGTACGTAGCCCAATCAGGCATTTTTGGCCGACCCACACTAGTCCACAATGTTGAAACTCTTTATTGGGTTGCTCGGGTCTGTCGCGAAGGCCCTGGCATACTCAATCTGGTAAAAAAGAACGGTCGGACGGGCCTGCGGAGTTATTCCGTTTCAGGGCGGGTTAAAGAACCAGGCGTGAAATTGTTGCCAGCCGGATCGACTATTACCAATATTATTGACGCTTCTGGCGGAATGTTGGAGGGTCACACCTTCATGGCCTATCAGCCGGGCGGACCGTCTTCAGGCCTCTTGCCGGCTACCGTTGCTGACGTCCCACTCGATTTCGACACTTTGCAACCTCACGGATCATTTATCGGTTCGGCTGCAGTTGTTGTGATGTCACATAAAGACAGCGCCAGAGCAGCCGCTCTGAACATGCTTAGGTTCTTTGAAAGCGAAAGTTGCGGGCAATGTACACCGTGTCGGGTCGGCTGCGAAAAAGCCGTCAAGCTTATGCAAGCCGACCGATGGGATAGTCAAATTCTCGAAGATCTGTGCCAAGTAATGGAAGATGCATCGATCTGTGGACTAGGTCAGGCGGCCGCCAATCCGATCCGGTTGACAATGAAACATTTTCCGGATGAGGTCTAACAATGTCCGAACAGGTTAACTTTTCGCTGGACGGAAAATCCGTTGCCGCCGCACCAGGGCAAACTATCTGGGATGTCGCCAAGGACCAAGGTGTTCTTATTCCGCATCTTTGCCATTCTGGCGAGCCGGGTTATCGCGCCGACGGCAATTGTCGGGCTTGCATGGTTGAGATTGAGGGCGAGGGCGCCCTTGCTGCCTCCTGCATCCGCTTCCCCGGCGAAGGCATGGTCGTCAAATCGGAAAGTGTGCGAGCAAAAAGTGCGCGTCAGACAGTGATTGAATTACTTCTGGCCGACCAACCAACACGCAGCAGCGCACATGATAGGTCTTCTCATCTTTGGGCAATGGCAGAAGCTCTGGGAACTACGGAAAGCCGGTTCCCGCCACTCGAGGACATACGTGTGCCCAAACCAGACGCCTCGCACATAGCAATGCAGGTCAACTTAGGCGCCTGTATCCATTGCAATTTGTGCGTAAGGGCATGCCGCGAAGTGCAAGTCAATGATGTCATCGGCATGTCGGACCGTGGCCGTGACGCCCGTATAACCTTCGACTTTGGCGATCCGATGGGCGAAAGCACCTGCGTTGCCTGCGGTGAATGTGTGCAGGCTTGCCCAACTGGCGCACTAATGCCGGCGACAGTCCTCGATGATCAAATGAAAGGCGACAGAAATGACCATGACAGCTCGGTCCAATCCGTATGTCCCTATTGCGGGGTTGGCTGTCAGATAAGTTTCAAGGTGAAAGATGATAAAATTGCCAGAGTTGATGGCGTAAACGGTCCGGCCAATGAACAACGTCTATGTGTGAAAGGTCGATTTGGTTTTGACTATGTTCATCACGCTCATAGGCTGACCAAGCCCTTGGTGCGGCGTACCGATGCGCCTGCCAAAGGATTGAATATCGACCCGTCAAATTATGGTGAATTCTTCCGTGAGACGAATTGGGAAGAGGCACTGGATGCCGCTACCAACGGATTGGCAAATTTGCGGCGCGAAAAAGGCGGTTCAATTGTCGCTGGATTTGGTTCGGCCAAATGCTCAAATGAAGAAGCTTACCTGTTTCAAAAACTAATCCGCACCGGCTTTGGCCATAATAACGTCGATCACTGCACCAGATTGTGCCATGCTTCATCCGTCGCCGCACTTCTTGAAAATATCGGTTCCGGGGCTGTTACGGCCACCTTTAATGAGATCGAAAATGCCGAATGCGCGATCGTGATAGGCGCTAATCCGGTCGAAAATCACCCTGTTGCGGCCACTTATTTCAAACAATTTGCAAAACGCGGCGGCAAATTAATCGTGATGGATCCGCGCGGTATCGGCCTGGGACGTTACGCCACCCACAAAATTCAATTTAGGCCCGGAAGCGATGTAGCGATGTTAAATGCCATCATGCATGTCATTGCCGAAGAAGATCTTTTCGATACACAATACGTTGATACTTTCACTGAAGGCTGGGAGGCTTTCCGGGCGCATTTGAAGGACTATCCGCCCGAACAAATGGCGGAGTTCTGCGGGGTTAATGCTGAGAGTTTACGCCAAGTAGCACGGGATTTTGCGACCTCGCCGGCCAGCATGATCTTTTGGGGCATGGGCATATCTCAACACATACACGGCACAGACAACGCGCGATGCCTGATTTCACTTGCCCTGATGTGCGGGCACGTTGGCCGTCCTGGCACAGGGTTACATCCCCTTCGCGGCCAAAACAACGTGCAGGGTGCATCAGACGCCGGGCTTATCCCGATGTTTCTACCTGACTATCAAAGCGTCACCGACGAAAATGTGCGGGCTAAATTCGGTAAAGTTTGGGGTACCGATGACATCCAAAATCAGGCGGGCCTAACGGTGATCGAAATTATGGACGCTGTCCACGCCGGGGACGTACGAGGGATGTATATCCTCGGCGAAAACCCGGCCATGTCCGACCCCGACGTCGGGCATGCTCGCGCAGCACTTGCTAAGCTCGATCATTTGGTCGTTCAGGACATATTTCTAACCGAGACGGCAAATTATGCTGACGTCATATTGCCGGCCGCCGCATGGCCGGAAAAAACCGGCACAGTTACAAATACGAACCGGCAGGTACAAATGGGTCGACCAGCCGTCTCGCCGCCGGGCGAAGCACGCGAGGATTGGTGGATTATCGTCGAAATTGCGCGGCGCCTAGGGCTGCAATGGAGTTACGGCCACCCAAGAGACGTATTCGAAGAAATGAAGAGCGTGATGAAATCGCTCGACAATATTACTTGGGATCGACTAGAGCATGAAACCGTCACCTACCCTAGCCTGTCGCCGGAAGACCCAGGCCAAGCAATTGTATTCGGCGATGGCTTTCCAACCCCAGATGGTCGGGCAAAGTTCACTCCGGCGTCGATCATCGCGCCCGCCGAAACGCCTGATGAAGACTATCCGATGATCCTGATCACTGGACGCCAGTTGGAACATTGGCATACCGGCTCAATGACGCGACGTACGACTGTCCTTGATGCACTCGAGCCAGAAGCTAATTGTTCATTGCATCCACGAACCCTACGCAACCTAGGGGCGTCGCCAGGCGAAGTCATTCGACTTAGAACCCGACGAGGCTCAATCAACCTCATGGCAAGAGCGGATCGGGCCATCAGCGAAGATTGTATATTTGTGCCATTCGCATTCACGGAGGCATCCGCAAACCTTCTGACAAATGCGGCCTTGGATCCATTTGGCAAAATTCCCGAGTTCAAATTTTCTGCCGCCAGAATTGAAACGATTTAACCTGCTAACACTGACCGGTGAATGGATCTGCCTGACCGGCCAACGGAGATATTCAAATGGGACACAAATCAGACATCGAAATTGCCCGCGAAGCGGATAAAAAGCCGATAAAGGACATTGGCGCAAAACTTGGCATACCCGATACTCATTTGGTGCCCTATGGCCACGACAAGGCTAAGGTCTCCGCAGAATTTATCAGTTCAATCTCTAACAAGAATAGCGGCAAGCTGATACTGGTGACTGCTGTAAACCCGACGCCTGCCGGTGAAGGCAAAACCACGACGACGGTTGGCTTGGGCGACGGCCTGAACGCTATCGGCAAGAAAGCCGCAATTTGCATACGAGAAGCTTCGTTGGGCCCGTGTTTTGGGATGAAGGGCGGCGCTGCCGGGGGTGGCTATGCTCAGGTTATACCAATGGAAGACATGAACTTGCACTTCACTGGTGATTTTCATGCCATCACATCGGCACATAACCTGCTGTCCGCGATGATTGATAATCATATCTATTGGGGCAATAAACTCGGGATAGACAGCCGGCGGGTAACCTGGAAACGGGTATTAGATATGAATGACCGCGCACTTCGGCAGATCACTACAAGTCTGGGTGGCATTGCCAACGGGTTCCCAAGCGAAGCTGGCTTCGACATTACGGTTGCATCGGAAGTAATGGCTATCCTTTGTCTTGCGACGGACCTCGAAGATTTGGAAAGTCGACTTGGCGACATTATCGTTGCCTACCGGCGCGACCGTTCACCCGTCTATTGCCGAGACGTTAAGGCGGACGGTGCCATGAGCGTATTGCTGAAGGATGCGATGCAACCAAATTTGGTGCAGACGCTCGAAAATAATCCGGCCTTTGTTCATGGCGGACCGTTTGCCAATATTGCACATGGCTGCAACTCCGTCGTGGCAACAACTACAGCCCTTAAGTTGGCCGATTTTGTTGTTACAGAAGCCGGATTTGGAGCCGACCTCGGCGCCGAGAAATTCATGAACATTAAGTGCCGCAAAGCCGGCCTCGCACCTGATGCGGTGGTTATTGTGGCGACGGTCCGTGCGATGAAAAGCAATGGCGGGGTTAGCAAAGAAGAACTAGGTCGCGAAGATGTTAAGGCGGTGTTGGATGGCTGTGAAAATCTTGGGCGGCATATTGAAAATGTAAAATCATTTGGCGTGCCTGTGGTGGTCGCAATCAATCATTTCGTCAATGACACGGCGGCAGAAGTGAATACTATAAGCGAATACGTCGAAAGGTTGGGCGCCGAAGCCTTCCTTTGCAAGCATTGGGCTGAGGGCTCCAACGGCATCACTGATCTAGCTACGCGGGTTGCGGAAATTGCCGAAAGCGGTATTTCGCAATTTTCCACTCTTTACCCTGACGACATGCCGCTTTTTCAGAAGATCGAAACTGTTGCCAAGCGAATTTATCGAGCCGACGAAGTCTTGGCAGATAAGAGTATTCGCGATCAACTGCGGCAGTGGGGTGATGCGGGCTATGGTCACTTGCCCGTATGCATGGCAAAGACCCAATACAGCTTCTCAACCGACCCCAACCTACGGGGCGCACCTGTCGGCCATAGCGTACCAGTGCGGGAAGTGAAATTGTCAGCTGGCGCTGGTTTTATTGTCGTTGTCTGCGGCGCTATCATGACGATGCCGGGCCTACCGAGTGTGCCGGCTGCCGAGGCGATCCGCCTGAATAAAAGTGGGGACATTGAGGGGCTATTCTAATTTTGTTCGGCATACGATGTTAAGCTCCCGCCTATATCTAGTCGTCTTCATCACATTAGGTTGTGTGCGGGTATTGCCAGAACCAGGCATGTTGTCGCCACGTCAAAATCCGAAATGGCAAATACCGAGATGATGAAGGATAATCGGCTGATTGATGGGCGTGCCGTACAGGCTCGAATTTTGTCTGAGGTAAGCGCCTACGTAATACAGACTTCAGCCATGCACCCTATTGGTCGGCTGGTTTCCATCAGTATTGGCAATATTCCAGAAGTCGCCGTTTATGTCCGCAATCAGTCGCGTGCGGCAGAAAAGACCGGTATCCCGTTTGATCAGATGTCTTGGTCTGGCGACATATCTTATGAAGAATGCAAAGCCCGCATTAGTGAAATGAATGAGAACCCAGGCGTTGTAGGCATCATTATACAGCGTCCAGTACCTACTCATATCAATATCCGGGCATTGCAATCCTCAATTCACCCACTCAAAGATGTAGAAGGCATGAACCCAGCTTCGATAGGCAACATTGTTTATAATGATGTTGCGTTGGCTCCATGCACGGCTGCAGCTGCCGTGGAACTTATAAAAGAGACGGGCCTTGAATTGCAGGGCCTGGAAGTCGTTATGATTGGCCATTCCGAAATTGTCGGGAAGCCCGCCGCCTTCCTTTTGATGGCGGAAGGCGCCACCGTAACCGTGTGCCATCAGATGACCCGATCCGTAGCCATGCATTCACGCCGCGCAGATGTAGTCGTTGTTGCAGTGGGGATACCCAAGTTCTTTGGACCTGATATGGTCAAACCTGGCGCTGCCGTCATCGATATTGGTATCAACCAGCAAGAATTACCGAATGGCCGTGTGCGAATTGTTGGGGATGTTGACACCGATCAAGTTAAGGAGATCGCAAGTTGGATTACACCGGTGCCAGGAGGTGTCGGCCCGGTTACGGTCGGTATTCTTATGCGCAATGCCACGATTGCGCACCAGCGCCAAATTGAGGCGGGTTGGCTGGCGGCTTAATTATGCTGTGGCCGAGGTTGTTGCATTTATCCACCTCATCGCAGCAAGAAACAGCGTCAGATACTTCAGCTGCGGGCGATTACACCCATACGCCCGGATTGGAAGTCGGCAACCGCCGTCCTCAATTCATCAGTATTGTTCATGACGAACGGGCCGTAGCGAGCTAATGGTTCTCGAATTGGAGTGCCCGCCAGCAGCAAGAAGCGACCAACATCATCGCCCTCCAACACAGAAAATTCTAATGCCGTCCCCTCTCCCAGCATAGCCATTTGTCCCCGTGCCACCCTGTCACGGCTGAGACCAAAATAGACAGCGCCCTCAAAGACATAAGCGGCCACATTGAAGTCGAGGTCGATGGCAATACGAGCAGCGGCACCTGGACGAACACGCCAATCCTGGAGCCAGATCGGTGTATGCGTCCCGATAGCCGCTGACACACCGAACGCTTTGCCAGCTATAACCGTAACCTCCACTAACCCATCCGAGCTAACGGCCGTCGGTATTGCCGAAGCCGGCAGGTATTGATAGCCCGGCGTTGCGGATTTGTCCGCGGCTGGAAGATTGACCCAGATCTGGAAGCCATGAGCGAGACCGCCTGATGCCTTGAAATCCGGTCCCGGTAATTCCGAATGCACGATGCCGGCACCCGCAGTCATCCATTGCACGTCGCCAGCCTTGAGTAGTTGGCTTTTGCCAGTTGAATCCTCATGCAGCTTCTCTCCGGCAAGAATGTAGGAAACCGTTTCAAATCCACGATGGGGATGGTCCGGAGCGCCAATAGCTTCGCCTGGCCTATAAGACACCGGGCCCACTTCATCTAGCAGGAGGAACGGATCGAATTGCTCGAGGCTAGCCGTTGGGACCGGGCGGCGGACCAGAAAGCCCGCTCCCTCTTTTTGCTGATGCGCGGTGACGACGCGCACAATCTTGCGACTAGCCATTCGCGTCAATATCCTGTTGTGATCTCAATCAAGATATCGTCAGGATCTCGGAAATAGATAGAAACCTCCGTCTCGTCGCGGTTTGCCACGATCATATTGAGCGTCATGCCAACGACTTCCATTTAGAACTTAATCGTGCGGTCAATATTTGAGCAAATCAGCGCTAGATGATCAACGCCTCCCATAGCAACCAGATCACTACCAGTTGGCTGGTTCGTCAGATTGTATTTTTCAATAAGGGCCGCCCGCCTAGCGGCATGATCGATTTCCTGAACGTCGGTCATCTTTTTCCTCCTGCGTACCGCACCGCAGATATTGCTGGGAACCCTCCAATAACAAAAGCTCTCAGTGAGCCAGTTCTAGGCCTGCCAGCCGACAGGACGCAAGCCTCCAAGGCTTTTATATCCGCTAAAGTTCAAATAGGCCCACGTGCTGTTTTTCGAAGTCCCTTTTGGCTTGCGTCCGACCTTACCAGTGTCCAATCGTACACTTCTAGTTGTTCGATCGGAAATCGGACTATTAACGCACTACCGACGTCGCCACTTCAACGTTGTTGACGATGACAAACGCTGGGAACAAATTCTAAGCCTTGGATTGAAATGTACTCCAGGGCAACAGTAAAGCTGGCGGCAAGGTGAATTTTGTTTATGGTCGGGTACACCAGTTTTAAATGTGCGAAGCAATCAATTAGGAACCTAGAATCTAAGGGCGAGGGATGGCGAGCACCGATAATGGGATGCCGGAAACACAGTACGCACAATCCGGTGAATTGAGTATTGCATATCAAATTTTCGGGCGGGGTCGTCGCGACCTCATTTACGTGCCTGGCATCGTTTCGCATATTGAACTTGCTTGGGAGGACCGGCAAACTGCGGCGTTCCTAAACCATCTTTCTGAAGCCTTCCGGGTTATCGTCTTCGATAAGCGCGGCCAAGGGATGTCGGACCGAACCGAGGGGGTGACAAACCTTGAAGAACGGATCGATGATCTGCGCGCGGTAATGGAGGCAGCTGGTTCGGAACGAGCCACTGTATTTGGCCTTTCGGAAGGCGGGCCCATGAGTCTTTTATTTGCGGCGAGTTATCCCGAGAAAGTCGAGCGCCTCATTCTCTTCGGCTCCATGGCCCGGTTTGATGGAGCAGAAAATTATCCCCACCGACCGCCATTAGAAGATTACATTGATGATTTTGTTGCGGCTTGGGGAAAAGGTGCGCTTGTCCACTTGATGGCTCCCGAAAACGACTACGAACCTGGATACCCGGAGTGGCTAGCCCGCTTAGAGCGAATGAGCGCGAGTCCTAGTGCGATACGCAAATTTATGATGGCCAATAAAAGGATCGACGTAAGGCCTATCCTTCCTGATGTGCGGCTGCCGACCCTCATTATTCAACGGCGCCAGGACAGGGCCGTAGCGCGCGGCAATGGTCGCTATCTCGCTGATAACATTTTAGATGCCGTGTATCTTGAATTGCCAGGTCGATCCCACCTCCCATGGCTTGGCGACCCTGACACGGTCGTTGATGCCATCGTCCGCTTTGCCGAAGCGAGTAGCTTGGGATCGATTGGCGATGGCCTGCATGAACGCCGGTTAGCGACGGCACTCTTCACTGACATCGTTCAATCGACGGAACAGCTCGCCGCCATGGGGGATCAGCGCTGGCGTAAAATGATGAACCGGCATGACCATTTAGCAGAGCATTTGGTCGAAAATTTTCGTGGCCGTATAGTCAAAAATACCGGCGACGGTATTCTTGCATTATTTGATGGGCCGACGCGCGCGCTTCATTGTGCCCAACACCTGGTGGATGAATTTGGCGGCATTGGGCTCAGCGTACGAGCCGGTTTACACATCGGTGAAATTGTAGTGCGAGGCGATGATATTACCGGGCTTGCCGTCAACATTGCCGCACGGATTATGGGGGAGGCGGAACCTGGCGAAGTGCTGGTGACTAGAACACTGATGGACCTTACAGGCGGAAGTGAAATCGTTTTTGACCCCGCCGGTACTTACGAACTGAAAGGCGTACCAGGCACCTTCGATGTGTTTCGCCTCGCGGGCCCGTGAATTACTCAATTTCCCTCTTTTTCATCTTCCTATTTTTAAACATCAGAATTAGCGATGCCCTGGCTCGCGTGCGCTTAGTCCGTGGAATCGGCAAACCATTGATAGTTTTCTAATTATCTGCGGCTGAAAATTTGCGTGTATTTGTCGAGTTGCACTTAATCACCACCAAAAGCTTCGTCTTAACCGACTGGCGGTAGCGCAGTTGGTATATATTGAGTGCTATTCGCGGGGCAGAATTTGACGTCCGCTCTCAGCGCTATGTCAGGATCACCAATCAATTTACGCAATGGCGTAGCAAATTCACATTTGCCATAAGCGGTCACGAAATTGCCCAACTTCAGACATTTGATAACCATTTTTTTCTGACACCCTAACTCCATGAATAGATCGTTGATCTGCTTTGAGTGCAGCAATAGCCAATTCGCAGTATGTGTGGAGAAACTGTCATGGTATCGGATTTTGCCCCGAATTTTGAAAAACAAATACGACGGGGTGTCATACCGGATGGCATCGTTGAACTGATTATAGGGTTTGGTGAACATGAACACAGATGCGGTGTCGAGCACTACTCCGTAACCAAGAGCACAATCAAACGCATCCAACATTATGTGGGGCTCAACAGCAGCCGCATCCTGGATTTTTACTCAAGTCACTACGCCATAACCATCAAAAATCGGGTTATCACAATTGCCATAAAGCCGCCGCACTAAACGGAGAATAGTGAATGATTAACAAACTCATCGCTAAGAAGAGGATCAATCCCCCAGGCGTTAAAGCCAATCAGACGGTACAGATAGATTCTCAAATATCCCCGAAAAACCATGAGGGCAGGACGGTATTGGAAAGCAATCCCGATTTTCACGTCGATCGCCTGCAGAATATGATGACCCCCAGCACACTGTCCCTACAGCCTATGACATCAAATGTAGAAAAACGCTCCGTTCTAATTGGACCTGGCATCGAATTTGACGGTTCACTATGCAATTGTGACGAAGTGGTCATTGAAGGAACGGTCAGAGCCACCATCGCGACTACTCATCTCATAATAAAGGCGACTGGTAGATTCACTGGCAGTGCTGAAGTCGAAAAGGCCGAAATCGACGGTCAGTATGAGGGTACCCTCACTGCCAAAACACAACTACAGATCAATCAAACCGGAACGGTTACAGGCGACATCAATTATGCCCAGCTTGAAGTTACCCCTGGTGGAATATTGACAGGCAATGTCGACGCACTGACCGAAGGAGAGGACAAGCAAATCGTTAGACTACCGCCTGATCCACAAGAAGAGAAAAAAAACAGCCATGATCGTTACGCAACTCGTCTTTAAGGAGGCTATGTAATGAAATATATTCTCGCAGCCACTGCAGTTGTCTTGCCTCTCGCACTTGGTTCTGCCGATGCGACGGCTGGCAAAATAGATGAAACTCCAATCTCCCTCATAGAGAGGCATTTTGAACATCTCGCCTACACAGACTTTTCTGGTTATCAAGCAATGCTAACCGCACTTGATCCATCCTCAAATCACGATAATCCGAAAGTGGCCGCTTTTGAAGCGACTGAACTTGATAACTACGGCCACGCTTGGGTCTATTTGAGTGCTCTGGTGGACTATGACCCTCGATCAACCCTGGCACGGCAAAGCAAAAGGGCCTACGCGTGCTATCTGACGGCGCGTCGTAACGCCATGTCAACAGCAGGTAATGAAGGGGGTGATGTGACGGGTACTTGGCTTGATCTAGCAGATCGTTGCGCCGCCAGCCTGCGCACCACGCTTTTGCTGTGGGCCGACGAGACCTCTGTCCCTCTCGGGCGAGAAGATCTTCAAGGGACTGCTCCCTACCGCATGTTTTTCCCCTTCGACGCCCACAGGATTACCGCGATCAGCGACAACATCCTCCATTATATAGCGCGGTTCGAGCGGACGGGAGAAACTATTCGCATTGTTGTAGCAGGTCATGCCGACCGTTCCGGTGTTGAAACCTACAATATGGTATTGTCCAAGCAACGGGCAGACGCAGTAGGGGCTAAGTTTGCCGCTTACATGAAAAACGACCCCGTGCATCAGATTCAAGCAGTTGGCGAAACCAAACCTCTGGCTCCGACCCAAGACGGCATTCGCCACCCCCGTAACAGGCGCGTGGAGATAATAATCGACCGGTTATGAAACCCTTTTGGATCGGTGCAAGTTCGTTTGAATCACCTACACACCAAAGATGGAGACACCATGGCAAAGACCAGCTCCAGCAGGTGAAGCACCGGCGCACTATTCCGTGTCATGCCTGGCGACCAAGAACGCGATTTCGGGACCTGAAGACTTGGCGGAAAATTCGTGGCGCACCTCGCATCACGTACCCAAGAAAATAGTATGACACGTAACCATGCCTAGTATTTTCGTTACCTTGGCCTCCCTGTGAACAATTCTGTGAATGCCAACAATAATTTAACCTCCGTTTCCGATTAGGAAGGACTTAGTCTTTTCAGATCATTCTCCATTTAGTCCTCTGTCAAGGCGTGATGAGGCGCGATAAGACGTCGCGATAACGTCGTGTGATGGCTTCCTTCGCTGAGTGCCGCCCGCCAACAACAACGTGTTGGCCACCTACCCAGACATCTGAAACCGCCCGGCCGTCCGCTCCGAATATCCAGCTATCCAACCAGGCATCACCGGAACGCGCGTAAAGCCCAGTGTGATTGCTGTCAAGCGACACGATATCGGCTCGATAACCCTGTGCCAGGCACCCGATCCGCCGACCGGATGCTTTGGCACCACCGTCCAGGGCTTGCTCAAACAGGGCTCGGCCAGTCGAACACATAGTACTAGCCAAGCAATTTCGGGTGCGGTCGCGAAGACGTTGAGAATACTCCAATTGACGTAATTCCTCAGCGACGTCAACGCGTATATTGCTGTCCGTGCCAATAGCAATCCGACCGCCATTGTCGACAAAATTGACGGCGTCGAAAATGCCGTCTCCCAGATTAGCCTCAGTGATTGGACAAAGACCGGCGACTGCTCCGCTTGCCGCTAAACGCCGGTTTTCTGCTGGCGTCATATGGGTGGCATGAATGAGGCACCAGCAGTCGTCAACGGAAGTGTTGTCAAGAAGCCATTCGACGGGGCGAGCGCCGCACCAGATGAGGCACTCATCGACCTCCTTGATTTGCTCCGCAACATGAATATGAACTGGTCCGTCACCAGCAAAGGATATGACTTCATTAAGGGTATCCGGCGTCACAGCACGCAGCGAATGGGGGGCCACGCCAACAGTAGCATCAGGAATTTGCGCGACCAGTTCGCGCACGCGCTGATGCAGTCTCAGGTAAGATTCGGGTGTCGTGCGGAATCGGCGTTGTGATTCCACAATAGGGACCCCGCCAAAACCTCCGTAGGCATAAAACACTGGGAGCAGTGTTAAACCAATGCCGGTCTCGACCGCAGCTTCGACAATTGCTGACGACATAGCGCCTGGATCGTCGTATGGCAAACCGTCCACCGCATGGTGGAGGTAGTGAAATTCCGCCACGGCAGTAAATCCGGCCTCCAACATCTCGGCATAGAATTGGGCCGCAATAGCTACCAAATCATCCGGCGTCAGACGCTCGGTCAAACCGTACATCGCTTGGCGCCAGTCCAAAAAGCTGTCCCGTCCGGAACTGGGAGATTCCGCCAATCCGGCCATCGCTCCCTGGAAAGAGTGGCTGTGGCAATTCGGCATACCGGGCACGCCGATAGCGCCACGAAAATCTACTCCAGCATCGTCCGAACAACTTTTGA